>NZ_JBHUMI010000013.1:0-38172 GCF_042684965.1 Ornithinibacillus salinisoli | reverse complement strand
TTTTAGAAGTTTTAAACGTTTTAGGGCGAAGATCTTATTAGCAAGACAGTATAAAGAAGTTGGGTTACATGTTGGGTAAAGTGGCAAAATTAATCGCCACCCCAACATTTGACGTAGAACCATTTTTTGGTTTCTACTAGTTGGATGACAGGGGTGGGAGCATCGGATAGATCCATCGAGAATTTTAGCCGATGTAGAATAATCAATCGGTAGCGGATTTTATTATGATCGACTCTTTGGCTTATAGTACGGCCATAAAGAAACGGATGTGAAATGTTCACATCCGTTTCAAATTAAACTAAATCAAATTTTAATATTTGCTCACCATTAAAGGTTATTTTCGAATTTTGTAAGGAAAATTGATTTTTAATTAAACGCTTTGGCTTTAGTTGATATATATGTTTAAACTGTTCTTTATCAACCCCACCATAATGAAGGTTCATGATAGCCTGTGGGTTGGACAAGCTTTTTGCAGATGGTCCATTAGGCGAAGCATTTGGTCCCCACTCAATTAGAAAAGGAAGCATTTCTTTTGTATAATCATAAACTGGAAACAGCATTCTCCACGTTAAAATTGTGCCGTCTGGTCTTTCCCTTTGGCCTAAAAAGGGTCCATGAAAGGGTATGTTTTTTTCTTTGAAATGATTGATATAATTATCCATCTCATTTGTTCGAAGCGCAAATTGAAATGGCCCAAATACATCGTTTTCTAATGCATATACCAAGTGTTGTATTAATGGGTTATTACTATTGTTGGCTATCTGAGAGTCTTGAATACCTAACCATTCAATATAACTGTCGTTGGAGAAATACGCTAAATAATTATATGTTCCCCATTCCTCATGTTCTCCACCTTTTATTGCTTTAATGGCGAACCTGCGACCGTATTTTGTACTAGACTCTTCAACATTTTTTCCAGTCAGAACAATATGATCCAATGCTAACATTCATTTTCACTCCCTCCATTGTTCTACAATACGAGTATTTCTATTATCTACTTTTTCACATCATATTTGCAAAATGTTTGATTATGTTTTTTATTTTGGTTACATTTTCTTGAAACTTTGTTATATTACAAAAAAGAGATGAAGGTGGCGAGAACATGAATCATCCATCAATTCTAATTGTTGAAGACGAGGCAAAGCTAAGCAGAGTATTAGAACTAGAGCTTCAGTATGAGCATTATCGAACAGAAATTGCAGCTAATGGGAAAGAGGCGCTACGGTTAATCGAAGAAAAAGAATGGGATTTGGTGTTGCTTGATATTATGCTTCCGGAACTAAGTGGATTAGAAGTGTTGCGACGGGTTAGACGATTTGATGAGGGAACCCCAATCATTTTGCTTACTGCAAGAGATCAAGTACATGATAAAGTAAGTGGGCTTGATTTAGGGGCGAATGATTACATCACAAAGCCGTTTCAACTCGAAGAACTACTCGCACGTATCCGGGCACATTTGCGAAAGCCAACCACAGATAAAACAATTGGCAGGGAGCTTTCAGTTGGGGATTTACATGTCAATTTAGATCGTCGTGAAGTAATGAGGTCAGACAAAGCTATAGAATTGACACCGAGGGAATTTGATCTACTTATCTGTTTATTACACAATAAAAATATTGTTTTATCTAGAGAAAAGTTGATTGAAAATGTATGGGGATATGATTATGTCGGGGAGACAAACGTAGTTGATGTTTATGTTAGATACTTACGACAAAAAATTGATAAAGGCTATGACATAGCTTATATTCAAACTGTTCGTGGCGTTGGATATACAATTAAGGATAGGAAGCAATGAAGTTAAAAACAAAGATACAACTTTTTTCAAGCTTATTTATGTTCGTATTAATATTAATTATTAACATATCGGTCTATTTTTTATTTCATCAAGTATCAGTAGATAGTGAATTAGAAGAACTAACCTCCCAAACAAATACAATGTTAGAATCATTACATGAAAATCAAGATATTACCCAAGGTGAATTACTAAAAGCCTTTTTGCCAACAGATGGCATGATTCGTGTTATACCAGAGGATGGGGAGGCATTAGTTCATACAAAAGATAAAGCATACGTTGATTTACCAGGAGAGTACGTGACCAAAGAATCAAAAAGGATTGTTTCGTTAGATGAAGGTGAATTTGCTGTTATCACTAAGCCCATTATATGGGGGGATGGAGAAGTAGTAACATTGCAAGTTTCAAAGCATTTGCGTACACTTACGGAAAATATGACGGTACTTTTATATGTCCTAGTTCTAGCATCTTTTATCATTCTAATTCCCACAATTGTCGCTGGAAATGTACTAAGTAGTTTTTTATTAAAGCCAATTCAATTGTTGATGCAAACCATGAAGGAAAACACTGCACATAACAAGTGGGAAAAAATTGAGGTAAATAACCGTTCGAAAGACGAACTATATGAAATGGAAATGGCATATAATAACATGATTGATAAATTGAAAGAGAACTATGAGAAACAGGAAATTTTCGTGTCAGATGCATCGCATGAATTAAAAACTCCAATTTCTATTGTGAAAAGCTATGCGCAACTAATGGAGAAACGTGGTTTGGATAAACCGGAACTATTTCAAGAATCGGTACAGACAATTAATGCAGAGGCAGACAGAATGCATAAGCTAGTGGAGCAAATGCTTTCTCTCGCCAAAAATAAGGAAGAAACTGGTGACGAACAGATTGATATTATATCACTTTGCAAGGAGACGATTGCATCTTTTCGTGGGGCATATGAGAGAGAAATCCAATTGCAATCTTCTTTAGATGTTCTCTATGTGAATGGTAATACAGCACAGTTGAAGCAAATTTTATATATATTAATTGATAATGGGTTGAAATATAGTGATAATGAAGTTCAAGTTCAAATCTCAACAGAAGCAGATGAAGCGATTTTACAAGTGAGAGATTATGGACAGGGTATTCCTGAGAGTGATCAGCTTCGCATCTTTGATCGATTTTATCGTGTGGATAAGGCGAGAAGTCGAGATACTGGTGGAACCGGGCTTGGTTTGGCCATCGCGAAAGCAATAGCTGAATCGCACCAAGGGAAATTGACGCTGGAAAGTACTCCGGGGAAAGGTTCGACATTTATATTGAAACTTCCAATCTAATGTATTTTTAGGAGCTTATCGGATCGAGAAAAAAGTACGAAACGGTCGTTCATAGCCGTGATGAAAGCCCGAATGAATAGAAAAAAGTACGAAACGGTCGTTCATAGCCGTGATGAAAGCCCAAATGAATAGAAAAAAGTACGAAACGGTCGTTCATAGCCGTGATGAAAGCCCAAATGAAGAGAAAAAAGTTCCAAACGGTCGTTCATAGCCGTGATGAAAGCCCGAATGGAGAGAAAAAAGTACGAAACGGTCGTTCATAGCAGTAATGAAAGCCCAAATGAAGAGAAAAAAGTTTCAAACGGTCGTTCATAGCAATAATGAAAGCCCAAATGAAGAGAAAAAAGTTTCAAACGGTCGTTCATAGCAGTAATGAAAGCCCAAATGAAGAGAAAAAAGTTTCAAACGGTCGTTCATAGCAGTAATGAAAGCCCAAATGAAGAGAAAAAAGTTTCAAACGGTCGTTCATAGCAATAATGAAAGCCCAAATGGTGAAGAGAAAATAACCAATGGTTACATTGTAGTTACTTCGCATTTTACATCAAATAAGGATTAGATGCATTGCTTAGACCATACACTAGTCTTTAAGAATTCAGCAAAATTTATTATTACATTCTCATGGAATTCTAATCTTCCTCACATTGTTCTTTCACTTTTAAAGTATAAGATGTAAGTAACAATTAGCAAAGGAGGTAGTAAGGTGAAGAAAAAATTTGCAATTACAATTGGTGCTATTGCTTTAACGGTTGTATTAGGTTTAGGAATTTACCATTCTGATGCAGCGAACGCTGATCCAGCATTATCAGAGGCTGATATTCGCGTAATGGTGGAATCTCAATATCCAGGAACAATTACTGAAATTGAATTAGAAAAAAATCGAAATAGTATAATCTACGAAGTAAAAGTAGACAGCAATGGAAAAAGGTACGAAATTAAACTTGATGGTGACACGGGTGAAGTATTGAAGCTTGAAGAAAAAACATTAATGGCTGCAGGTAATGTAGATACTGATGGAAATATTGGCAAAAATGGTTCGAGTAATCTTGCAGTAACTGAAAAGGAAGGACAATCAAATAGCCGTTCTGAAACATCAAGTAAGGACAATACGTCTTCTGATAAAAATGATGATACTAGTGACCAAGTAGATGATTCCGACAAAAATACGGAAGAAAAAGATGATAAAACTGACGATGGGAAATCATCCAAAAAAGCCACGATCGACACGGATACAGCAAAGAGTATTGCGTTAAAAGAATTTCCAGGAACAGTTACAGAACTTGAACTGGATGAAGATGACGGGCGTTTAATTTATGAAATTGAAATTGAAACGGTGAGCGGTGAAGCGGAATTTGAGATAGATGCTTATACTGGTGAAATTCTAGTTATTTCTATTGATTCCGACCTAGGAGTTTCAATTGGCGACGATGATGATGATGATGATTAATCTAATAACACGAAAAAATAGAAGAATCCATCACTTGATTAAATAGTTCTTATGCTGTGGAAGGAATAGTAAACAACAGTATCAATCGCTTGTTGAAATACCCATTTAAATAACATTAGAAACGCTTCAATTTGAAGCGTTTCTTTAATTGTGTCTTTTTAAATTACAGGATTTTCCTATATGAAGATAAACCATTTCAAAAGGCTAAAACATATTGATTAAGGAAATTTCTAAAACTAATAACGAAAGAAAAGACCATCATTTTGATGATCTTTATTGTTCAACTCGTGTACAAGTTATTTTAATAATTGTATACAGCTTTATTCTCTTTTTTAAAAAAGAACCCTGGTCCATTTTCTTGTGGTACAAATCCTGATAAAGCCGTTGAGTTCTCTACCATTTTTTGTTCTTTAGCTGTGATAACCGTAGAATAGTCCCTTTCATCAATAAGATTATTTTCTCGCATTTCTTGTTCTTCTTTTGTTACAGCTTTATATTGATCCCCATCATCAATGTCTGCTTGTCCTATAAAAACACTCTCTGAAATTGGTTGTTCATTTACCAATACCTCTGTACTGTCTAAGTCTTTCATAAAGCCAATTGATAGTGCCAGGACTCCTGTTATACCAAAAATAAACACTGATTTTCTTTTCATAGTAACCCTCCTACTATTTACCAAATTGTTACATACTATTAAATATAACACCACAAACCCAAAATATAACCTTCTTCAAATCAAATTTATCTAAGGGAGTTTATGAAACTCAATATAAAGTATAACATTAATATTCAGAAAGAATTTGGAGTAAATTAATCATCAGATGAATTCATACTTTTTGCTTAGAGAATCGCACATAGATAGTGATAATTGTCGGTATCATTGAATAGGTTAATTGCCTGTTATCTCACTTTAAACCTACCTAACAAAGACCAAATCATGGTATGATTTTGGTCTTCTCGTTGGTTTATTATGTCGCATGTTCTCCACGAAAACTAATCTACTTATCATCTAATAGTTTTTTTCTTTTATGCTTTCACTGTAAAATTATTGTTCAAGTGAATCTCAATTGTTTTATATTTTTCAAAGTAGTCGTGAATAAGCTCTACGGCATCCTTTTGGATTTCTTTTATGATTGGTTTATTCTTGAACATATCATAATTTCCTCCACCACTGGCACGGTAGTTATTTAGTACAACCTGATATGTTTTATTCATTTGTAGAGGCTCTCCATGATACCTTACATGTTCTATACGTGAGCCAAATGGTTTGGAGACGTTTATTGTATATTCGATCCCTTCCCACATGTCATAATTATAATGCTGCGGTTTTGGTTCGATAAATATTGGATTGACGGTTATTTCATTAGTTTCTTTCATAACGAAGTATTCCGCACTTTTTTCTAATGCCTGAATAATATCTGAACCAGATAGCTCTAAGACTGTTAAGGTATTTGGGTACATGTAATTGGAAACAATATCTCGCATCGTAACAACAGAACTAAATCCTTTTGATTCATTATTCAAAAGTGCCGTAACGGAAATATCAACTCCACTAGCTTCCATTTGAACATGTTGAATAAATTGTATAAATGGATGCTTCTTGATTCTTGCCATTAACGGGTCAGTAATCGTCATGTCGCCTCTGATGTGGCCGATTGGTTGATCCAGCCATTGTTGGGTAGAATTTTCTATGTCTTCCATGTACCGCATAATTTCGGGTGCGGGTGTTACTCCTTCAACGTTTTTAATAACGGCAGACTTATCAAAGATTGTCCATTTATTTTCCGATTTTTCCAATGAAACATCGATTTCTCCGTACATTTTTCCATTATTACTTGGTTGAGCGATGAGAACATTATTTATTTTGCCGGTTAAAATTCGATGCTGATGACCTGTTAATAATATATCGATCCCATCTATTTTTTCACACATTTCATATCCCTGATTTTCCCCGGTTAATGATTCAGTTGGTTCTCCAGTTTCTAAATCTCTTTCCAATCCACCATGATAGGATGCAATAACGATATCTGGCTGCTCATTTTTACGAATTTGCTCTACCCAAAATTTCAGTGAAGTAAATGCATCATCAAAGCGAATTCCTTTAATATGTTCAGGAGATTCCCAGTTAGGAATATAATGCGTAGTAACACCAATGATCGCAACTTTTATTCTATTCTGTAACGTTTTAATCATGTATGGTGGGCCGTAATAAGGTTCTCCAGTTTTATCATTTAATATGTTTGCTGAAAGCCATGGGTAGTTCGATTGTTCAATGGCATCAGATAGTATTTGTTTGCCGAAGTTGAATTCATGGTTTCCGATAACTCCTGCATCAATGTTGAGTTTATTCATTATTCCAATCATGGGGTTTTCTTTATCGGTATGTTCCTTTACATAATGTGTCATTAATGGTGTTCCTTGGATTAAATCCCCATTATCAATAACAATAACATTTTCATGCTTGTTTCGTATTTCTTTAACAATCGTTGCATATTTCGCTAAACCTAACTCTGCTTTTTCGTTTGTGCCATATAATATGGGCATCGCATTCCCATGAACGTCACTTGTGTATAGTATTTTGACTGTTGTCTTAACCAATGAATGTACATCCTTTCGCTCTATGTAAAGAAACGAAATTAAAGATATCTTTAATTTCGTTCCGTTTTAATTTATTATACAATTTTACGTCTAATTCTTGCAGAAGCAAAGTCGATGACTGTAACTACGATAATAATAGCTAATAGGATTAGTCCCATTTGACTCCAGTCACGGTTGTTCGCTGCAAAAACAATCATTGTTCCAATACCACCAGCTCCAACTATACCGAGGATAGAAGAAGCACGAACATCAATTTCAAATCTGTAAATGGCATAAGATAAGAATTCAGGAATAATCTGTGGCATTACGCCATAAAAAAGGACTTGTACTTTATTTGCACCATTTGCCTCCATTGCTTCGACTACTTGCATATCAATGGATTCTACTACTTCTGAATATAATTTTCCAAGCATACCAGTCGAACCAATTGCGATCGCTAAGACACCGGCAAATGCATTCGGCCCGACAGCTACAACAAATAATATAGCTAAAATGATATCTGGAAACGCACGGACGGCTGATAAAATCCACTTTCCTGCTCCAGTTAAAATTCTGCTTTTCGACATATTTTGAGCAGCTAAGAATCCTAATGGAATGGCTAAAATAGCAGCCATAAATGATCCAGCAAACGCAATGAATAATGTCTCTAGAATTTTTAAACCAACTTCCCCAATAGCTGACCATTCAGGGGTAAATAGCTTTGGAATTACCACACCAATGTTCTGTACTACTTGCTCAATTGCTCGATCCCAGTCAATTTGTACACCAACGAATGTCCATACATAAAGGGCGATGATAGCAATAAATATAAGTATTTTTTTTAATTTTTTCCACCCAGATTTGGCTGGTTTTGGAGGTAGATTATACGTACTCATTATATAAGCGCCTCCCTTAACTTGTTACTAATGTACTCAATAACTAAAACTACAACAAATATAACAATAATAATTGACATTGCATTTGGATAATTATAGAATCCCAATTGTTGGTCGAGCACACGTCCAATACCACCTGCACCTACTAAACCTAGGACAACAGATGCACGAATGTTTATTTCGAATACATACAATACAAATGACGTAAACTGTGGTAAAACCTGGGGAACTAAACCATAATAAATAACTTGTAAGCTATTACCTCCAGAAGCTCTCATTGCTTCAAGTGGATTCATATCAACAGATTCAATTGTTTCACTAATAAGTTTAGCTAATATCCCTAATGAAAAGATAATAAGTGCTAATATACCAGGTAATAATCCTATTCCAAATAACCCAACAAAGATAACTGCTAGTACAATATCTGGAATCGTTCGTAAAATATTTAATAATGTTCTAGTTATATAATAAACTGGCTTAAATGTTGCAATATTATGGGCAGCTAATAATGCTAATGGTACAGTTAATATTGCTGCGAAAGTTGTTGCGATAATTGCCATTTGAATGGTTTGAGCCATAGATGGCCAAATAGCTGGGATAACACTAAAATTAGGTGGGAAAAACTTTTCAATAACGACCCACATGTTTCCTAGTGCATTTCCAAAGCCACCTACCATTTCATTTTGTGTCCATACCATACTAAAAATATAGATACTTAGCACAATTAAGGAAATAAGAGAAATCTGTTGTTTTGTTTTAGCAGGGTAAAGGGCAGGGACTTTGTTTACTTCTACTTGACTATTCTCTTTGGTCACGATTCATCTGCCCCCCCACGTAAGTCATCCTCACGTATTGTACGACCATAAATTTCCTCAAAGGTTTTCTCGGTAACTTCTGATACAGGTCCATCAAAAACAACTTCCCCAGCGCGCATTCCAATGATGCGGTCTGCGTATTCCATTGCCATGTCAATAAAATGAAGGTTTACGATAGTTGTAATATTATCTTCTTTGTTAATTTTTCGTAAATACGTCATAACCTGATGAGAGGTTGGCGGATCGAGTGATGCAACTGGTTCATCTGCAAGTATATAAGAAGGTTTTTGAGTGAGTACCCTAGCGATACTAACACGTTGTTGCTGACCACCACTAAGCTCATCAGCTCGATTATAAATTTTTTCATCTATATTTACTCGCTGTAGGCTTTCATAAGCTAAGGATATATCTTCTTTCGGATATAAATTGAAAATAGAACGTAGTGTCCCAGTATGGCCAAGCCTTCCAGCTAGTACATTCTTCAATACATTCGATCGTTTAACTAGATTATAGTTTTGAAAAATCATTCCTATTTTAGTTCGTAATTTTCGTAGGTCTTTTCCTTTATGCATAAGAATGTCTTCGTCGTCAACTACTAATTCTCCTGATGTAGGTGTAACTAAACGGTTGATGCTTCGAATAAATGTGGACTTTCCTGCACCTGATAGTCCAACAATTACAACAAATTCACCGTCATTAATGGTAACGTTTATATTTTTTAACCCTTCTGTTCCGTTTGGATACACCAAACCTACATTCTTGAATTCTATCATCACAAGTCCTCCATAACAGGCTTAAATTTTCCTATATTGTATCATTTATTTTTACGAAATAAAAAGGGAAGTGAGTATCCCTTCCCTTTTTTATTCTATTAAATTTTATAAGGTAATCTTATAGATCATCAATTGAAATTGAATCTCTGAATTTCTCATAAGTATCTTTTACGATTTGATATTCATCATCAGATGCTTCATCGATAGCGTCCCAGTTGTATACTTCGTTCATGATTTCAATCATTTCTTCATCATCATTGAATGAAAGGAAAGCTTCTTTAATTTTTTCAACCATCTCATCATCTAACTCTTTTGTTACTGAGATCGTATCGTTAGGAATTTCTGCTGTATAATCTAATACACTTAGCTTATCCATGATGTCTGAATAATCTTCTTCGAGTCCTGTACGTACATCATCAAAAGTAGTAGCAACGTCAGCATTTCCGTTATACACTTCCATAGCTGAGTTAGTATGTTCACCAGTTTGAACACTACCACCGAAAAATTCTTCTTCTAATGCTGTAGGAGAATCATATCCGAATTGTTCCATTAACTCGTTAGCCGGGAATAAATATCCAGAAGTTGAAAGTTTATCACCATATGCCCAAACTTTTCCTTCTAAATCTTCTAAACTCTCTATACCTGAATCACTACGTACTAAATATTGAGCTTTATACGTACTTGATCCAAAACGAATGGATTTCAAGATTACTTCTACATCATACTCTTGGTTTGCTAAAACATAACCAAATGCTGGAATGAACCCAATTTGTACCTGGTTAGATCCCATTCCTTCAACTAATGCATTGTAGTTAGTCATTACTTTACCTTCTACTTTAACACCAAGTTCTTCTGATAAACGTTCTGCTAAAGGTTCAACAGTATCTGCAATCTCTTCAGAATCCTGTGATGGTACGAATCCCATTACTAATGTTTCTTCATCTCCACATGCCCCTAACACTAGTGCAATACTTAGCACAAGTGCTAAACCAAAAATTTTCTTCATCTTGACCCTCCTAAGAATATAAAGAATTAATAAATCTTTCTATCTTATTAAATACCATTTCGCCTAAAAATGCTAGACTAATTTACAATTTTTACGTAATTTTTACAAAAAAATTAAACGAAAAGGCTTCCAATAATATAACACATTCGGTTTTTTATTTATTGTTACACAAGCGGAAATTTTTCGTTTATAATTTTTGTATAGGTTATGAAAAGTGGGTGATAGATTGAAAGGATTACAAATACAAGAATTGACAACGAAAATAAGGAATATTAAATTGTTAGATTGCGTATCACTTGAAGTAGAATCCGGCACTATCATGGCACTAGTTGGTCATAACGGTGCAGGAAAATCAACTCTTATGAAGACCATTCTAGGAATGCTCGAAAAATCCTCAGGAAAAATCATTATTAACGAAAAGGTTGATCAAGATGAATCATTCATCGATTTTAAAGAGTTGATTTCCTATTTGCCTGAGGAACCACTACTGCTAACAGAACTGACTGTAATGCAACATTTTCAATTATACGGAAAAAGTTACCAAATAGAAGAATCCGAATTATTAACGAAGGTTAATCGATTATTGGAAGGATTTGAGCTCCGAGATAAGTTGAATGAGTATCCAGAATCCTTATCAAAAGGAATGCGTCAAAAGGTACAAACGATATGTGCACTATTACCAGATGTGCCAATTTTATTAATTGATGAACCGTTTATGGGGTTAGATATTTATGCCATTGAATATTTAGAAACGTTGATAAGAGAAAAAGCGCAGAATGGTACAACGATATTACTTACAACCCATCAACTTGATCGAGTGAAAAATATGGCAGGGCATTATGTCATGCTACAGCATGGTAAGGTGTTAAACGAAGGATCAATAGAGGATTTCGATACAATTAAGAGGAGATCAGATGATGACAGCTAGTCGGTCCTTATGGGGTACCTATCTCTTTCTAAAGAAAAGTAGATCCCGTAAAAAAAGAAAAATGTATAAGATGGCATTTGATCTGATGATCGATAAAACAACTGCTGTATATTTGGTTATCGTTGGCGGATATGCTTTTGCGAGTATTTTTATTTTCGGTGATTTTATTCGTGAGTTTGATGATCAATTTGCATTCATTGAAGAGCAAGCTCCGAAACGATTTTGGTTGATTTTATCTGTTTTGCCTTTAAGATATATAAATTTATCCTTTCGAAATCCAGGAGTCATTTTTTCTAGTTCGGAATATCAACTTAGTTTACTGCCATTTTCAAGAGGGAGGATTTGGTTTTATTGTGTTCTCGAACAATGGTTGAAGAAGCTCCTCTTTTTCATATTAATGGCTACGGTAATACTATTTATTACACCGATTTCTTCTTTTATAGTTATTAGTTATGTTTTGATGCTGTGGTTAATGGATGTGCTGATGACAATACCGCAGTGGAAACTCTTTCATGCAAATGTAATTGTGAAGATAGGTATATTATTTTCGCTTCTCGTATTCAATTTCATTGGCGTCGTGACTGGAAATTCCATGGTGTTTGGAATTGTCATCGTTTCCCTGATCATTTGTACAAACATATATTTACTCAAATATTTGTTTGTAAATATTCATTGGGGAAAGATTACAGACATCAGTGATTTTAATCTGTGGAACATGAAACTAATTGCGTTAGCTTCAGAAACCAAATTTAAACGTAATAAGAAATATAGCTTCTTTCATAATTTATCCAACCGAAAGAAACCTTTCGCATATACAGAAAAGGGAATTCACCATCGGATCTGGCAAGTGTACTTTAGTAAAAATATAGAGGTAGTCATTCAGTTAATTGGAACTTTAACTATCATGATAGTGATATTGCGTTTTGTAAATGATTTTGCAGTTCAAATTGGGATAGCAATTGCCATATATGTTTATACGCAAATGGTTGCTAATTTTTATATGAATCGATTTCACGATGATTTATTAGTCGCACTGCCCTGGGAATTACAAAGCTATAAGCAAACGTTAAGAAAGTGGATCTGGTATGGTAGTATTCCTATTTTATTACCGATCATTTCGCATTTGATATTTTCTTTCACCTTATGGACACCTGTTCAATTCTTGTTTTACCTATGTACATTTGTATATATTTATCAGGTGAAACTGGATAAAGCGATTGCTCTTTTAGCAAAGCAATCTGTTATTCTTCAATGGCAAGAAGCATTTTGTTTTATAGCTATAATTTTAGTTGCGCTGAGCTCAAGCTATCCAGCGTTATCGTTGGGTTTTGTGGTAGTACTAATACTGCTCAATAGGCAGCGAAAGACGATCAAATAATAAAAAGAAGTTATGAATTCTTATATTTAACGAAAAGGCAAAGAGTTTCTCCAGGAGATTCTTTGTTTTTTTATGTGTATTTTCGCATGCGATTCGCTCGTAAATCGAAATATTCGCTCACAACCAACAATTTAAGCAGTGAAGGTTGCAAAGAACATTACTAGGGAGGAAAATCTGGTATAAAAAGCAACATTCTTTTTAGAAAACAGCCTTCTTCATTATAAAATTCTTGTTTTTAATAATAAATAATTGGGTATGTAATAATGAGGAGCAAAGAGGGGGCTTTATTCTTGAAACAAATCACCGTGTATATTAGTGATGACTGTATATATTGTGAAAAATTAATCTACAAGTTACATGAATGGGGAATTGATTATCAACTTAAAAATGTTTCGAAACAAAAAGCGTATATGAAGCAGTTACAAGAACAAGGTATTTACGGAACACCAGTTACTTATTCCCATCAAAGCGATCGATATATTTTAGGGTTACAGTTTGGCGAATTGAAGAAGGAGTTAAATATAGGATAAGGACACTCACACCACAATAATAATTTGCATAACCTATTAGTAATTAAGTAGATAAAGGATGTGGTGTTATGAATAACAGACCGTTTTATAATCATCCGCCACCCTACTATGAAAGATATGCCAATTTTCAATATCAACCACAACCACAACAGCAACCACAACAATCGTATAACCCATATCATCAGCAAACTGAATCATTCTATTCACAGACACCTTTTGAACATTTTGCCAAACCAAAGCAACCGACAAATTGGTACCAGGAAATGTACCAAAACCCGGACTCCTACAACCAACAATATACAAATCCGTCAAATGGCTTCTTATCACAATTCCAAGATGAAAAAGGACAAATGAATCTAGATAAAATGCTTTCAACTGTTGGACAAATGGCAAACACTTATCATCAAGTACAACCAATAATTAAGCAATTTGGCAATTTCATGAAAACGTTTAGGTAATCACATAGTTCATTAAAAATAATTCATGGGGCTGATTAGATGTTACTGTATCAGCTCTTTTGTCAGTGGGGATATGGAGTCAAAGTATTATTTCGTGTGAAGTAGGGCAAAAGAAGTATAGGTCTTTTTTGGCAGATAAGAATATATAAACTTTCTTAAGCTTTCCCCATATAAGGCTTGGCAAAAAGTCCAAGTTTTCTAAAGGAGAATGAATGATGATAGGTTGTTTAATTATACACGGATTTACTGGTGGTCCATATGAATTAGAACCGCTTACTAACTATCTTAAAGAAAGAACAAATTGGCATATTTTAGTACCAACGTTACCGGGGCATGGAAGGAAACTTGCATTAGAAAATGTAACGCACAAAAATTGGATAAACACGGCAGAAAAATCGTTGCAACAGTTAAAGGAGAAGTATGATGAAGTTTATGTTATCGGTTTTTCTATGGGTGGAATGATTGCAGCATATTTAGCTGCGAAATATAAAGTGGATAAACTGGTTTTATTAGCGACAGCAAGAAAATATCTTTCTGTAAAACAAATTAGCATTGATTTTGGGGATGTAATTAAAGACAGTGTTCAAGGTAACTTACAGCAAAATAAGTTATACCTTAATTACAAGCGGAAAATAGGATCAGTACCATTCAAGGCAAATATAGAATTTCTTAAACTAATTCGTTTAACGAGAAAACATTTAAAAAATATCAAATCGCCAGTTCTTATTGCACAAGGGCAGATGGATAGTATGGTTCCATACAAAACCGCATATTACTTAGACAAAGAAATCCCTTCATCCAAAAAAGAGGTTGTCTTTTTTGAACGATCCAGACATCTTATCTGTTTAGGTGATGATAAAGATACATTAAACAGAATGATCTACCAATTCCTTGTTAAGAAAAAAGAAATAAAAAAGAGCCTGCTCAATTGACAGACTCAACGATATAAGGAATGGTCGGCAATAATAATTGCCGGCTAACTTTTATTTATCCTTAAAAAATGAAATAACTAATGCTCCTTCACCGCCATATGTTGAAATTAATGGACCGGTTTCAGTTAATAATGCGTCTTTAAATGCATATTTATTTGTTATTTCCGCAAGTACTTTTTTTGCTCGTTCCTCGGCATTACAGTGGGTCATCATTATTACTTTATCTTCCACGTTTTTAGTGTACTCACCAATTTGTTCGACAAACCGGCGAATCGACTTTTTATCGCCGCGAACTTTTTCTGATACCTCGATAGTTCCTTCTTCACTCGCTTTCATCAATAATTTTATATTTAACGTCTTTGCTATTGTACCCTTTACTTTGTCAAGACGACCACCCAGTACGAGGTTTTCTAGGGTTTTTAAAACGAATAAAGTTGTTGTTTGTTCTGTACGCTCGTGAAGATGATGAACAAGGCTTTCAAAGGAATAATCTTCTTTTATTTTTTGGAGTGCTTCGTGTAATAATAAAGCTTGACCACAAGAAGCGGTTTTCGTATTGATTACTTCTATTTCTCGTTCAGGTTCTTCTTCAAGTAACATGTTTTTGGCTGTTACCGCATTCTCATATGTACTGCTTAACCCCTTTGACAAACTAAGCATAATTATTGGCTTAGTTGGATCAATTTGCTTATATGCTTCATAAAAATCATTTGGACTTGGTGCTGAGGAGCGAGGTAATTCTTTTGTTTCTTCTATTTTCTTATAAAAGGTTGGTAAATCAATCGTTACACCAGACTTATATTGTTCTTCTTTAAAATGCAAATAAAGGGGAACAATTACGATTTCTAAAGCGTCTACAAGACGTTTTGGAATATCTGCTCCGCCATCTGTCATCAATTGAAACTTCATTTCCTTCACCTACTTATGCTAATTAATTATTGTATAGTATATCAGTTTATTTCCTCAGTTCCCACCATAACGTTAAGTTTAACGCTTGTGTGAAATGGTGACAGTTGCTTTACGAGTTGTACTCAAAATAAATAAGAACAAGCCAAATACAACAATTGTGCCTCCTAGCCATTGTGACCAATTTATTTTTTCTTCTAAAATGATATAGGCAAGAATAGATGCTCCTATAGGTTCAAGGACGATTCCCATTGATATCGTTGATGTACTTAGCCATTTTAAAGCCCAATTAAATAAAGTATGTCCTAAAAATGTTGGTATAATTGCTAATGCTAAGAAGATTAGCCAGTGATCACCAGAAAAACCAACAAAGGAGTTCTGTGCCACTATATTATATATAATTAGCGTCAAGCTACTAATTCCGTACACGACAAATGTATATGTCATAAGGGATAATCGCTTACGAACAGATTGTCCCATGAGAAAATATGCTGTAACCATAATTGCCCCTAATAGTGCTAGGATATCACCCAAAAACGCCATACCACTTATTTGAAAGTCCCCCCAGCTAATGATAATGCTTCCTAATAAGGCAATAATCATGCTGATAACAGCTCCAGGGGTGAAGCGTTCTTTGAAAAAAATATAAGTTCCAATAAAAGCAAATATTGGCTGTAAGCTAACTAGTACTACTGAGCTTGCAACAGATGTATAATTTAGTGACTCAAACCAAAAAATAAAATGAAATGCTAAAAAAACACCTGCGAATGAAGACAATATCCAATCTCTTTTTTGGATTAGTTTAAACTCATGGCGGTATTTCAATAGGATGAATGGAGACATAAGTATGACGGCAAAAAGCAAGCGATAATTAGCAATAATTGCCGCAGGAGCATCACTAGCTAATTTCACTAAAATTGCTGAAGTTGAAACAGAAATAACACCAATTATGACAGCGAAATATGGATTAACAGGAGGCAGCCTCATAAAGTATCTCCTTTAATGCTATGTTATGTTTTTTGGTAAATGAACGTTGTTACAATATATTTTACCATGTAGTTAGATAAAATTCATAATGTAACTAGTGGCTATGATAATAGAGAATGTGTTATGATAAAATAACGATTAGTATGCCACGGTGCTAAATATCCGAAATAATTAAGTTCTAAGAGAATAGAACTCGTCATTTCGGTATAAAAATAACGGAAAAGTAACATTTTTATTAACCTCCAACCAAAGAGGACGAAAGAATTTAGGAAGCTTCTTATCATTATTGGGCATTGCCTTTTTTACTGTAGTCTTGGAAGTAAATATTAGTTTATTCCTACGTTTTTTAAGATAAAGCATATTATTAGCTATAGATTTTAGCATCAAGGCAATTTTGAAGCGCTAAGGCGAATATATTTTTACAAAAAGGAGTAGTAAAAGCGTGACAACATTTAGCGAATTAGGAATTTCAAATCCTATTATGAAATCACTTGAAAAAATGGGATTTGAAGAAGCGACGCCTATTCAGGCAGAAACCATTCCTCTTGCAATGCAAGGGAATGATGTCATCGGACAAGCACAAACAGGAACAGGTAAAACTGCAGCATTTGGGATACCAATGATTGATAAGATTGATGAAAAACAGCGTAAAGTACAAGGACTAGTTGTAGCACCTACAAGGGAATTAGCTATCCAGGTTGCTGAAGAAATAAACCGTTTAGGTAGAATAAAAGGTGTACGTGCATTACCTGTTTATGGTGGTCAACATATGGACCGTCAAATTCGTTCTCTAAAGGACGGACCGCAAATTGTAGTAGCAACTCCAGGGCGGTTATTAGATCATTTTCGCAGAAGAACAATCCGAACCAATCAAATCCAAATTGCTGTTTTAGATGAAGCAGATGAAATGTTAAACATGGGATTTATTGATGATATTCGTGAGATCTTAAAAGGTATTCCAGAAGAAAGACAGACACTACTTTTCTCTGCAACAATGCCTAAGGAAATCCGAGATATTGCAACCAATCTTATGAAGTCACCGAAAGAAGTAAAAGTTAAAGCGAAGGAAATGACTGTTGAAAACATTGAACAGCACTTTGTTGAGATTCCAGAGAAGTTTAAGTTCGATACATTAACGAACCACTTGGATATTAATAATCCTGAGCTAGCTATTATCTTTAGCAGAACTAAAAAACGAGTGGACGAAATTGCAGAGGGATTACAAGCGCGTGGATTCCGAGCAGAGGGAATTCATGGTGATTTAACCCAAGGCAAACGTATGTCTGTCCTAAATAAATTCAAAAATGGCCGTGTGGATGTGCTTGTAGCTACAGATGTTGCTGCACGTGGATTAGATATTTCCGGGGTAACACATGTTTATAACTTTGATATTCCACAGGACCCTGAAAGCTATGTCCACCGTATTGGACGTACTGGAAGAGCAGGAAGAACAGGTGAAGCAATATCCTTTGTTACACCAAGAGAGATGGCTCATTTACGATTGATCGAAAAAGTAACAAAAAGTAAAATGAAGCGTATGGTTCCTCCATCTAATAAAGAGGCTAGACGCGGTCAACAACAAGTTACATTAGAAAAGATCTTAAATACGATTGAACAAAAAGATCTTGAGTCTTACCATGAATCTGCAAATGAATTATTACAGGAACACGATTCCATCACTGTTATTGCAGCTGCATTGAAGATGTTAACGAAAGAGCGTAGAGATGTTCCAGTCCAAATTTCTTCCGTTGCACCTATTAGTGTGAAAAAAGCGCAAAATATGAATGATAATAAGCGACGTTCTAATAATAATAATAAAAGGTTCTTTGGGAAACGTGGTCAAGGTGGCCGTAACCAAGGTGGTAGAAATCAAGGCGGCGGACGTAATCGCAAAGGAAATTTCCAAAAGCGGAGAAATCGCGACTAAGATAATACAACGATGACAAAAGCTCCTACCATGTTAGGGAGCTTTTTTCTTTTTGAATCCTAATTAGTCATGATACGTATTACTTAAGTACAATTATAGAAATGGAGGTAATATTATGAGACAACCACCAAAAAATACGATAGCAAAGGATGCTATTAAAGCTTGGAGAATAAGTGCCATCCTATCAGTTGGGATCCTATGGTTATCAACGTTATCGCTTGGAATTCTTTCGTTTATATTTGATTGGACTATATGGATCCCTATCGTAGCAGGTTTGATAAGTCTAGTAAGTACGGTCGTATTTGTTTTTATTCTCCCTAAAATTCGCTGGAGAAGATGGCGCTATGAGGTTTTTGAACAAGAAATATATATCCAACATGGCATACTTATTGTGTCAAGAACCCTTGTTCCAATGATTCGTGTCCAACATGTAGATACCAAACAAGGGCCAATTCTTAAAAAGTTTCAATTGGCTAGTGTAACCATTTCAACAGCTGCAACTACACATGAGATACCAGCATTATTGGAGGAAGATGCCTCAGAACTTAGAGATAGAATCTCATCATTAGCAAGGGTGGATGAAGATGATGTCTAATAAGCGGAGACTACATCCTGCAGCTATTTTTTTTAACTTTGTCAAAACAGTAAGAGAAGCCATTTTCTTTATTGTCATAGGGTTTATCACATTTAAGGATGAATCATATATTTATTTTATTTTGGTTTTATCTGCCCTACTCCTATTATTTATTACGTTAAGTGTTTTATCGTGGTATCGTTTTACATATCAAGTGGTGGATGATGAATTGCGAATAGAATATGGAATAATTATTCGAAAGCAACGATATATCTCAAAAAACCGTATTCATTCTATCGACTTAACTGCTGGTGTCGTTCATCGGATCTTTAAGCTTGTTAAAGTGCAAATTGAAACGGCAGGTAGTGGAATGAGTGCTGAAGCATCATTAAAAGCAGTAAGGCTACAGGAAGGTGAGAGGTTACGTAGTGAATTGAAAATGCTGCAGCAGATCGATGCTCAAGAAGAGGAAGTAGAAAAACAAGCCCCTAAGGAATCCATATCGATGCGAAGATTATTTATTGCTGGTACAACCTCGGGTAGTGTTGGGGTCATTTTAGCTATTGCTGCTTTTGGTTTTTCTGAAATAGAACAATTTATTCCAGATGATTTTTATAACCAAACGTTTGAATGGGTCATTGGACTTGGAATTGCGATTATAATTGTTCTAGTAGTAGTGATATTATTAGTTCTCTGGCTCTTTGGAATAGCGGGTACAATGATAAAGTATGGCAACTTTACGATTACAAAAAATGATGATGAATTATTTATAACTCGTGGATTGTTAGAAAAGAAACAGCTAACTATTCCATTAAAACGAATCCAGGCAATTGGGATACAGGAGAGTGTGATTAGGCAGCCATTGGGATATGCAACTGTCTATGCTGAGGTTGCGGGTGGATCACTCGATCAAGGGGAAGATTTTTCGACTGTACTATTCCCCATAATGAAGAAGGATGAAATAGCTGAATTCTTAGAGAAATTCCTACCTTCTTATTTATCTGATCACAATAACTTAGAGCCGTTACCGAAACGTGCTCGTAAATTTTATATATTTCGATCCATTATTCTGTTCTTGGCTCTTGTTGTCGGTGTATTTATTTTCTTTCCACAATTTAGTTGGATACCTGGAGTTCTCCTGATTGGAAGCTTTTATTTAGGACTATTACGCCATCAAGATGGTGGTTTTTTGACAGAGAATGATCGTTTAACGATTCGCTATCGGACGATGAGTAAACATACAATGATCATGTTTCATAAACGTATCCAATCTTATGAGAAAAAGCAGTATACCTTACAGAAAGTACAGCAGCTAGCTACGATGAATATTTCCATTATCGGTAAGTTAGGTGTAGGAAAGCATTTTAAATTAAAGGATCTTGACGAGGATCATGTCAATCAATTAGCTGACTGGTATTCTTATCGAAAATAATGAGGCTGGGACAAAAGTGTTCTAATCAAAGGAAAATCCAAACTATGATTCAAAATTCTTTAAATAGAATTCGAATTAGTTAGGATTTTTCTTTTGGAACTTAGGTGTTAAGTTATGCCCCATCCTCATTATTCACTAAAATCCTAAACGGCTTATAAGTCCAAGTACCACAAGTATTCCTAGGATAATCCATAAGAGGTTTTTCTTCATTTTGTTTGGTAGCCTTTTTTTATTCCAACGATTTGGATTAAATTGGATCTCGTCATCATTCTTCATTCTTCTGTTTCTCCAAGGTGAGAATGGTTTGACGTTAATTAACACAATAGAAGCTATCGCAAATCCACCGATAAATCCAAAAATGTGACCGTATATGTTAATGTTAGGCTGGATAAAAGTCATTACAAGTCCAATGATAAATATGGTCATGATTATTTGTGAATTTGCAGAGTCAATTAAATGTTTACGAAATGCAACCATAAATACATAAATTCCAAATATCCCGTAAATAGCACCTGATGCACCAACATGTGTATAAATAGCTGCTGGTTCAAGTAGGAAGGTTCCAACATTGCCAATTATCCCGGCAAAGATATAGGCAAAAATGAACTTATACTTTCCGAGCATTTGCTCTAAGGCTGGACCGAATAACACAAGTGCGAATGAGTTAAATAGAGTATGCATTAAATCCGCATGAAGAAAAATCGGTGTTATAAAACGCCAATATTCACCTTGATGAATATAAAAATGGGTGCCTGCTCCCCAATTGTATAATTGGATCCCAATGGGAAGTTGTAGAAAATAAACTAGAATCCATAGTGCTAGATGAATAATTACTAAAGTAGAAATAACTGGGTAGAATTGCATAAATTCTTTTATACTTCTTTCTGTTCTCAGAAACATCGATTTCCCCCACTTTTGATAAGATCTATGATTATTTTTTGGTAAACTTTGATTGCTATGTTATGAACAATCGATGTGGTCGGTTATGATAAGAATAGTATTACCATTCTTAGATTACTAAAATACAGTACATGAATACAAGTATATGCTTTTTATAGAAGTAAGATGATAGGGGAATGTAAATGATTAAAGGTATTGGAATTGATATCATTGAATTAAGCCGAATAAAGGAAAGTATCCAAAATAATACGAAGTTTGTCGACAGAATATTAACGGAGAAAGAGAAAGCGTTCTTTATGAAATTAAAAAGTGAAAAGAGAAAAATAGAATTTCTTGCTGGAAGGTTTGCAAGTAAAGAAGCGTTTGCGAAAGCAACAGGAACAGGAATTGGTAAATTAAGCTTTAAGGATATTGAAATTCTTCATGACGATCAAGGTGCACCGACAATAACAGTTAATGGTTATACGAATTACCGGATTTTTATATCCATTAGTCACAGTAACGAATTTGCAGTTGCCCAAGTGATTTTAGAAGATTAATGTAATAAGGTTCTGCATAAATAATAGGGTTGTCTCATATATTTTAGTGCGGGTAGGAGGGAGCAAAGTGTATATTGTCACCGCACAAGAAATGTACGATATGGACCATTACACTATGAGTGAGATTGGTTTGAGGGGCAGAATATGTATGGAAAATGCCGGAAGAGCTGTTTGTGAGAAACTTGTTCACAATGGGTATATCAGTTTGCATAGCCGTAATTGTTGGGCAGGAAAGTATCAGTGGAGATGCCCTTTTCCATAAGTAAATTTTTATAAACTGTAAGGGCGAATTCTACAATAAAGGAGAGTCGAGATCTACCTATATTGTTTGTGGGGTGGATAAGATATTGTGATTGAAGCAATACTTGTGATCGATAATCGGTTGTTGCTAGTGATATTTCGTCAGGTCTTCCTTGTTAATGAGGGGGGAGAAGACCTTTATGCTGTACAAGCTGAATATAAGGTCGTACGGGCGACCCTAAAAAAGTACTTTTTTACAGCATACGTTTTCTTGCTACGGGATTTCGTTTCCATTGGTTTTTTCAAGTCAGTAGCATTTAATACTCGAATTTGATAGTACGTCCAAGTATGTAGCGAACATCATCGATTTGGAGTGTTTAGTAGCTACCATTCAATTCTTTTCCGAAGAAGATAGGATCATGGATACGAAAGAGAATTCAATGGAAGGTTATATTGCTATTACTCTTGGGGTTGGAATGGGACGAGAGATTCGAACGGTAGAACTTGCTCTTCGTCATGTGAAAGAAGCGGGGATCCCTAAAATAGTTATTGCAGAGATTATACCAGAACAATGATTTTATCACATCGCAATGGAGAGCCGACCATGAAGCTTGGGATTTTTTATAACTGACTTAGTGTTAAATCCTATTCTTTAATCCTATTACTGCAATAGTGCATAATGTGTTTCTAGTTTAAAGGGGAGATATACTACTGAACATATTGTTGGAAACCTCGAACTTGAAAAGAAGCGGAAATGGGGATGTGCTATTTAGGATTAGTTTAGGGTAGTGCAAGATTAATCGCTTTTTAATCATAGTGTAACGCCTTTATTTGCGCGGGAAATTGCCGTTCCGACATACAAGTAGAAAATAAATACACTCATCATGATTAATGGCTACGGTTGTAATCGAGGGGTTGCAACCGCGTATCGTAGATTATCTTAGAAATGTGTTGTGACAATTTGTTCCCTTTGTGAATACAGAAAATCTATTTTTGGGTAGGTTAGTATGTATGTAACCTAAAACAAGGGAGATATGTCCATGACAAAGAAAAGAAGTATTTGGATTGCAATTTTTATAGCCGTATCACTATTACTATCTGCTTGTGGTGAGAAATCGCAGGAAGATGTAGTGGAAGAGCTCCAAGAAAATCTAGAGGAATTAAGCGGTTATAAAGCAAGTGCCCAAATGAAAATGAATACTGGTCAAGAAGAACAGAAATACAATATCGATGTATGGCATAAGAAGGAAGATTTTTATCGAGTGGCATTATCAAGTGACGAATCTGAGAACGGTAGTCAAATTATCTTAAAAAACAAAGAAGGAGTATTTGTTCTTACACCAGAGCTGAACAAAAGCTTTAAATTTCAATCAGAGTGGCCGGAAAATAGTAGTCAACCATACTTATTCCAGTCACTAGTGAATGATATTCTTTCAGATGAAGAATTAGTATTTAGCACAACAGAATCAGAATATGTTTTCCAAACGAAGACAAACTATCAAAGCAATAATAGTTTACCGCTTCAAGAAATCTATATTGATAAAGGGAGCTACACCCCTGTTCTCGTAAAAGTATTAGATAATGATAAAAACGTTGCGGTAGAAGTGAGCTTCTCTAAATTTGAAGTGGATCCTAGCTTTGGAGAAAATGATTTTGAAATTGAAAAGAATATGGAAACTGCAGCATTAGACGATGAGGATGTACCTGCTTCAGGAGATGTAAGTGATGATACATTCGCTGTTTTGGTACCGAACCAAACAGTTGGTGCTGAATTAACGGATCGAATAGAAGAGGATATTGAAAATGGAAAACGTATTATTTCAACGTATTCTGGTGAGAAGAACTTCACACTTGTGCAAGAGAAGCGAGATGTAGTACCAACTCTCTCCTCTCCACAAGAGGTTAATGGAGACATTGTCAACCTAGGTCATGCGGTAGGCGCCCTTTCAGAAACTGCCGTTGAATGGGATTATGAAGGGATGAACTTCTATTTAGCAAGTGATCAATTAACGAGAGAGGAATTAATTGAAGTTGCACAATCTGTTGTAGGAACAGAAGTGAAGTAGCATGTGGTGGAATAGAGCAGACTCAAAGTGGAGGGGGTCTGCTTTTTATTTTTATTTCTAGATATGTATAATAGACAATATAGCATGTTGATGTAGTGAAAGGGGCTATATTGTTGTGGCAGATCATTTTTATCGGCAAACATGGGTAGATATTGACTTGGATGCGATCGCATATAATATAAAACAAATTAAAAGTAAACTTCCACAGCAAAGTGATATTATTGCTGTAGTAAAAGCGGATAGTTATGGACATGGAAGTGTTCAAGTTGCAGAAAAAGCACTTGAATCCGGTGCGAAAATGTTAGCCGTTGCACTTTTAGAAGAAGCTTTGGAATTGAGGGAAGCTGGAATTAATGCACCAATTTTAGTGCTAGGTTGGGTATCGCCTTCATTTACCTCGGTTGCAGCAGAACAAGATATCACATTGACGTTTTATCAAAAAGCTTGGCTCGAAGAAGTTATGAATTATTCATTTAAAAATAAATTAAAGCTTCATATGAAGTGGGATACAGGTATGGGTAGGGTCGGAATTCGATCGGAATCGGAATTAACGGATATTTTACATGTGATTAAAGAGAATAATAACATGGAATTAACGGGAGTATATACTCATTTTGCTACTGCTGATGAAGAAGACCTGACATATTTTTATCAACAAAAAGAACGCTTTACGAAACTTTTATCTTCTTTCAAAGAACAATGGCAGGAGCCGGTAGCAGTCCATATTGGAAATAGTGCAGCATCGATTCGATTTCCGAAAGAAATGCATAATTACATTCGTTTTGGCATATCCATGTATGGGTTATATCCTTCCAAAGCGGTTAAAAACGAAAATCTAATTCATCTCAAGCAGGCATTTTCATTACACAGTAGACTAATACATGTGAAAAATGTACCAACTCACGAAAGTATAAGCTATGGTAGGACTTATATTACCAATGACAAGGAGTGGATTGGCACTATTCCGATTGGGTATGGAGATGGTTGGAGTCGGAAACTACAAGGGGCTAGTGTTTTAGTAGATGGGAAAAGAATGCCGATTGTGGGAAGGGTTTGTATGGATCAAATGATGGTTCGACTTGATCGTGAATATAAGGTTGGAACGGAGGTAACGCTAATAGGTGAGCAAAAAAATAATAGAATAGATATGGATGAAGTGGCAGACTACTTAGGAACAATTAACTATGAAATTCCATGTATGATCAATAACCGTGTACCGAGAAGATTTAAAGGTTAACTTGGATTTCCTATCACTATGTATAAGGTATGATGAATTTTGTCGACTTAATCGGGCGATTACCTATATTTTTTATTAAAAAATATGATAAACCTTTGCATTACAGTCGATACAATGATATTATTAGAATGAATTTTAATATGGTCGTTCAACAGTTGGCGGAGGTGCATGGTTTTGTCAGAGAGTTTACAAGAGATTATGGTGCGGCTACCAAAAAACCTGTTAAATGAGGTGGATGGAATAATGAAATATGAAAATAGTGATCTAAGTGATTTTATTTGTCAGGCAACAAGAAAGTATCTAGAATCCAAAAAAGAGCAACATATTCAAAACTTTTATGAATCCATGCAAAAAGGCTATGAAGAAATGGCTAGAATAAATCTTAAAATTGCTTCTGAGGCTTTTCAAGCTGAAGAGGAGGCAGAAGTCACTTTAGAGCGCACTGTGATCGGGGTGTAGCATATTGATCGTACAAAGAGGCGAAGTTTATTTCGCTGATCTATCCCCTGTCGTTGGGTCAGAACAGGGAGGTATACGTCCAGTATTGATCCTTCAAAATGATATTGGTAACCGATTTAGCCCTACTGTAATAGTTGCTGCAATTACAGCACAGATTCAAAAAGCGAAATTACCTACACATGTAGAAATTAATGCGAAGCAGTATGGGTTCGACCGTAATTCCGTAATTCTTTTGGAACAAATTCGTACGCTGGATAAACAGCGATTAACAGATAAAATAACCAAATTAGATGATGAAATGATGAAAAAGATCAATCATGCTTTAGAGATAAGTTTAGGATTAAAAGAATTATATGGTCAGTGATATAACCCTAGTTTGTAGTAAAAACTATGGGTTTTTATTATGTCGTAACTTTCTTTATTGAAGGATACTAAGGTCAATTTACCTCATGTTGAGTCTGAAAATTTGGATTAGATGGTTTATTTCGCTGTGTGTATTACATTATATTTGCACAAAAATTTGTTACATGTGACAATTAATGATAATTATTCTAAAGGCTTAGGGGGTTGGTTATGGATAGGAATTTAAAGCGTATTGCTTTAGAAAATAGTGATTCCATTGTAAAAATGTGGATGAATGAAATTAATACGATCAAAGATGGAAACTACACTGCTACTATTTCTGACGATTTATTTGAGAATACAAATAGAGAATTTGTTAATGTGATTTTTGCTAGTATTAAGGATCAAGGATCCTCGAAGGTTGTCGAGGATTTTTCAGAGAAGATTATTAATCTAGGATGGCCATTAAGTTATATCACAGATGGTTTGCAAATCTTTCGACGAGTAACAATTGAGTTTATATTAACAAAATCAAATAAAGTGGATTCTAGTTATTTTTCCAATGTTTTAGAAAGTGTTGATTTATGGGTAGAACCGATTATACGTAGATTAGTCAATGAATACTCAGGTAGTTGGGAGCATATTGTATCTTTGCAAAGAGTTGCTTTACAGGAATTATCAGCCCCATTAATACCTGTCATGGAAGATATTACAGTTATGCCACTCATTGGTACGATAGATACTGATCGCGCAAAATTGATAATGGAGAACCTATTAGAGGGTGTTGTTAAACATAATTCAGAAGTTGTTTTAATTGATATTACAGGGGTTCCAGTAGTGGATACAATGGTAGCTCATCACATTATTCAAGCTGCAGAAGCTGTAAGATTAATAGGTGCAACATGTATTCTTGTTGGTATTCGACCTGAAATTGCCCAAACGATTGTAAATCTTGGAATCGATCTAAGTAAATTCTCGACAAAAAGTTCTTTGAAAAAAGGCTTTATGACCGCATTAGAATTAATGGATCGTAAAATAATAGATTTAGATTCAAAAGAAGAAAGCATCGAGAGAATGATTGAATCTATCAAAGGGGAGTAAACCAGTGAGAATTCCAATTCTTAAATTATATAATTATCTTCTTATTTCTATACAAACTGAGATCGATGATCAAACTGCGATACAATTTCAAGAGGACCTATTGGATGAAATTCATAAAACGGGCTCAAACGGAGTTGTGATTGACCTAACTTCTGTGGAGGTAATCGATTCCTTTATAGCAAAGGTTCTAGGAGATGTGGTAACAATGTCGGATCTAATGGGGGCGAAAGTAGTACTTACTGGAATTCAACCAGCAGTTGCGATGACCTTGATTGAACTAGGTATTCATATGCAAAATGTCCCAACTGCATTAGATTTAGAACAAGGATTATTGAAACTCCATCAGGAATTGGGGGAATGATGATGAACTCCCAATCCTGTGTCATTATACAAAAAGAATGGGATATTGTTGCTGCCCGTCAGCTCGGGCGTGAAATTGCAAAAAAATTAGGTGTAGGTACAGTAGATCAAGCACGAATAGCAACAGCGGTATCAGAAATAGCTCGTAACATATATTTATACGCCAGTAATGGAAAAGTTTGCTTTAATATAATTGAAAATGGTAATAAAAAAGGAATTCAAATAATAGCAGAAGACGAAGGACCTGGGATAAGAGATATTAGCCAAGCGATGGAAGATGGATATTCCACTTCAGGTGGACTTGGTGCAGGACTTCCTGGTGTAAAAAGGTTAATGGATGAATTTTACATTGAATCAGAAATTGATCAAGGAACAATGATCAAAGCTATTAAATGGGTTAGGTAATATTTTATGTGGGGATATGCAGTACATACAGAGGGTTATGCAAATATGTATACCCCTATTTGTATTTGATAGATAGGAGAGAAGGTTCGTGGATACGATAAAGGCAGACCTCAAGAATTATAAAGCACTGTTAAGAAACTATATTGAAACACAGGATGAAAAATCACTTTATGGTGCCGAACAGATTTCTAAATCATTTATTAAAAAGAATATCCTACCAGAGGAAATAGTGAATTTACATATCCAAGCAATTACCGAATTATATCCGGATTTAAGTGAGGACATTCAACATGCAATGAATTTTCTTCTCGAAACGATGATATCCTATGGATTAGCCCATCAGGAATTTCAAACGTTACGAGAAAAGCAATTAGAATTGAAGTCAGAGATTTCCGTTGCAGCACGTATGCAGGAGACATTACTTGCAACTACCACCCCAGAAGTAAAAGGTTTAGACATTGGGGTGATCAGCGTACCTGCCCACCAAATGAATGGGGATTATCACCATTTTGTAATAGGGAAAGATGGAACAATAGGTGTTGCCATTGCCGATGTTATTGGAAAGGGAATTCCAGCTGCATTATGTATGTCCATGATCAAGTACGCTATGGATAGTTTTCCAGAACAGTCGATGAGCCCAAAGTTAATACTGGAAAGCCTTAATCGTGTAGTAGAACGTAATGTAGAACCAGGTATGTTCATTACGATGTTTTATGCGCAATATAACCCAGAAAATAGTAAATTATATTATGCATCTGCCGGCCATGAACCAGGGTATTATTATAGTTCTTCAAAAAACACTTTTGAGGAAATTAATGCAAATGGACTTGTTCTCGGTGTATCTCAAGATGTTAGCTATAATCAATATGAACGCATACTTTGTAGCGGAGATATGATCGTCTTGCTAACGGACGGTGTAACCGAATGTCGAAGTAATGGAGAGTTTGTTGATGCAGAAGAAATTATCGAGGTTATTAAAGGATATGCACACTTACCTGCTCAAGAAGCTGTAATTCAAGTGTATAAACATTTCGAACGCTTGCAAGATTTCCAATTGAAGGATGACTTTACATTAATAATATTACGAAAAAATGTTTAGCCATAGTTATTTTGGGGAATTAAAACGCAAGATGATTTTTTAAGTAATGTTAACTCGACTCGAAGAACACACTAGATTACTTTAAGATTATCACAACTTGGCTATGGAAAAGTTATGAGAAAAATACTCGTTTTGCAATAAAGGAGGATTTTTTATGAATTTGGAAATTAACGTCACGGAAGACTCTGCAAAAATTCTAGTTCACCTATCAGGAGAAATTGATGTATATACTGCACCGAAACTCAAAGACACACTTTTGCAACTAACAAGCAATAATGGTAATGATATTCAAGTTGATTTATCTCAAGTTAGTTACATGGATAGTACGGGTTTAGGCGTTTTTATTAGCGCGTTAAAATCCGCCAAAGAATCTGGTAGTACTGTTACTTTAGTAAATTTGAGAGAACGAGTCCTCAGATTATTTCAAATAACAGGGTTAGATCAAATTATTGATATAAACTTAGGCGAACGAGGTGTAAAAAGTAATGGACACTTTTGATTTTGTCGAAATGAAAGTTCCAGCTAAAGAAGAATATGTAGGTGTAGTTCGTTTAAGCATATCCGGTATTGCAAATCGGATGGGATTCACCTATGAGGATATTGAAGATTTGAAAATAGCTGTATCTGAAGCTGTTACAAATGCAGTGACCCATGCTTATAAAAAGAATGAAACTGGAGAGGTAACTATAGGGTACGGAATTTATCAAAACAGACTAGAAGTAATGGTTGCTGATCATGGTGGAAGTTTTAATTTGAATGAAATTAAAGATGGCATTGGTCCTTATGAGAACGATGAATCTATTGAGGAGCTACGTGAAGGCGGATTTGGATTATTCTTAATGCAGGCGTTAATGGATAAAGTAGAAATTAATAATGATGCAGGTGTAATTGTACTAATGACCAAGTTTGTTGATGAAATTGGGGTGGAGCTTGATGACGACCAAGTCTCAACCACACAATAAAGGAGGGGATGAGGTATATCAATGGATCGAAAAACTGCAAACCAACCCGACTGATGAAGCAGCTCAACAGCAAATTGTTCTCGCTTATCAACAATTAGTAGAATCAATTGCTAGAAGATATTCCAAAAATAGTAGTATTCACGAAGATTTAGTTCAGGTAGGATTAATGGGCTTATTGGCTGCTGTGAGTAGATTTGACCCATCTTTTGGTAAGTCATTTGAATCATTTGCAATCCCTACCATTGTTGGTGAAATTAAGCGGTTTATTCGAGATAAAACATGGAGTGTTCATGTTCCACGTCGAATTAAAGAACTTGGTCCTAAAATTAAAAAAGCAGTAGATGATTTAACGACTATCAACCAAAAAGCTCCAACGGTTGGTGAAATTGCTACCTATCTAAAAGTGTCGGAAGAGGATATTCTAGAGACAATGGAAATGGGTAGAAGCTATAATGCATTATCCGTAGACCGTGAAGTAGATGCCAGTTCGGATGGGAAACCCGTTGCGATTTTAGACCTAATTGGTAATGAGGAGAATGGATATAACCAAACGGATTTGAAAATGTTGATCGAGAAAATATTACCTATATTATCAGAAAGAGAACAGGATATTTTACGTTATACGTATTTTGACAATATGAGTCAAAAAGAAATTGGTGAATTATTAGGCATTTCCCAAATGCATGTTTCAAGACTAATGCGCCGTTCATTAAGAAAACTCCGTGAAGCAATCCAATCTGATAGTACGGAGGTATTAGATTGAGTAATCAAACAAAAGTACAAGTAGCTGTCTATCAAAAACCTAAAAAAGGGAATACTTGTTGTGGTGATAGCTATTATTACATAGAAACAGAAAATGCGTTTGTCTGTGCATTAGCGGATGGTTTGGGAAGTGGAGTATATGCTAAAGAATCTTCGGATGTTGTGATCAATATTATAAAAGAAAATGTACATGATCATGTGGAAGAATTGGTCAAAAAGTGTAATGTAGAATTGTTTGGTAAACGGGGAGTAGTTTTAGGTATTTTTAAAATTGATTATATCGTACGTAACTATTCGTTCTCGTCTATCGGCAACATAGGGTTTATCTCCATAACAAAGGATAAAAAGAAAAAACGAAACATTCCAAATTCCGGTTATTTATCAGGATTTAGAAAGAAATTTAAAATTCTTCAAGAAAATTTGGAAGCACAAATGAACTTCGTTATGTTTACAGACGGTGTAACAAATTGCGAATTATCGTCAAATTTTTATATTCATTCTGATGTTGATGATATAACTAAGTCATTTGAAGTGCAGAGTGATAGTAAAAGGGACGATGATACCACACTTATAGCGATGAGGTATGAGGAATAGGGAAGGCTGGCATGATAGTCAGTCTTTTTCTTATGCTTTAGTGACCACTGAATGAAGTTTCACTTTATCCCTCATAATAGGAAATTAAATTGTTATTTGATAAAATAAGTATGTAGGAAAAGGAGGAACAAATGTGTCTACTGAATTAAAACCAGAAATTAGCCAATGGGTAGCGAAAGAGGCTAACGTAAAAACGACCATTGTAAATAAAGTGATTGCACTGATGGATGAAGGGAATACGGTTCCGTTTATTGCTAGATATCGAAAAGAAGTAACGGGTGGACTTGATGAGGTTCAAATTAAGTTAATTCAAGACAAATGGCAATATGCAACCAATTTAGCTGATCGTAAAGAAGAAGTAATTCGATTAATAGATGAGCAAGGGAAATTAACGGAAGAACTTGAGAGGGACATAAAAGAAGCAACGCAACTACAGCGTGTAGAAGATTTGTACCGTCCTTATAAACAAAAACGTAGAACGAAAGCAACTATTGCGAAAGAAAAAGGGCTAGAGCCACTTGCTGAAATAGTTTGGAAACAAGAGCAGGTAGATCTTTTAGAGGAAGCGAAAAAATACTTCTCTGAAGAACATGAATTACATCATGTAGAGGATGTCCTTGCAGGTGTTAATGATATTATTGCGGAGTGGATTTCTGATGAGCCTACTTATCGTGAATTTATTCGAGAAGAAACATTTAAACGTGGTACCGTTTATTCTGAAGTGAAACATGCAGATAAAGATGAAAAAGGCGTATATGAGATGTACTATGAATATAGTGAAACGGTTCGTTCTATTGTATCGCATCGAATTCTAGCGTTGAATCGAGGGGAAAAAGAAGAGGTGCTAAAAGTCTCCATTGAACCTCCAACTGAGCGAATTGTAGATTACTTAGAAAAAAAGGTTATCAACAAGAAACCGAATCAAGAGATTCAAGGTGTATTGCAAGGTGCTATTCAAGATAGTTACAAACGTTTAATTCAACCATCTATCGAGCGGGAAATCCGTAATGCCTTAACAGAAAAAGCGGAGGAGCAAGCGATCGAGGTATTCTCAACTAACCTTAAAAATCTATTATTACAGCCACCGTTGAAAGGGAAAACCGTCCTAGGTGTGGACCCTGCATATAGAACTGGGTGTAAGCTAGCAGTAGTTGATGAAACAGGAAAAGTTCATGAAGTAAGTGTTATGTACCCAACTGCACCGAAGAACGATATAGTAGGCGCGGAAAAAATAGTCATGAATTTTGTACAAAAATATAATGTAGAACTCATAGCAATTGGAAATGGGACTGCTTCACGTGAGACAGAACAGTTTATTTCCGATGTGATTGAAAAGCATCGCCTGGATATTCCTTACATCATTGTTAATGAGGCTGGTGCAAGTGTTTATTCCGCATCGAAATTAGCACGTGAAGAATTCCCGGATTTACAAGTAGAAGAAAGAAGTGCTGCATCTATTGCACGTCGGGTTCAGGACCCATTAGCAGAATTAGTGAAAATTGACCCTAAATCCATAGGGGTAGGACAATACCAACATGATGTAAGTCAAAAATCACTTAACGAATCCTTGTCATTTGTAGTAGAAACGGCTGTAAACAAAGTAGGTGTTAATGTAAACACAGCTTCTAGTTCCTTATTACAATATGTATCAGGGCTTAGTAAAACTGTTGCCAATAATGTTGTAGCGCTTCGAAATGAGAATGGAAAGTTTACTAATCGAAAGCAACTAAAGAAGATCCCGAGGCTTGGGGCTAAAACATTTGAACAGGCAATAGGATTTTTGCGCATTATGGATGGAGAACATCCGCTAGATCGTACGCCGATTCATCCAGAAACTTATGCACATACAGAAGAGCTATTAAAGATGATAGATTGTCAATTAGACGACATTGGTTCACAAGCTTTAAACGATAAGCTGAACCAGTTAGAAGTAAAAGAAATAGCAATTAAACTGGACATTGGCGAACCAACATTACGCGATATTATGTCTGCTTTAAGTCGACCAGGACGAGATCCCCGTGATGATTTGCCAAAACCATTATTAAAGCAAAATGTATTAACACTAGAGGATTTAAAACCTGGCATGGAGCTTCAAGGGACTGTGAGGAATGTTGTTGATTTTGGTGTCTTTGTAGATGTCGGTGTAAAACAAGATGGGTTAGTTCATATCTCCAAAATGGCTAATAAATTTGTAAAGCACCCAATGGACATTGCTTCAGTTGGTGATGTTGTTACGGTCTGGGTTGAGCAGATTGACGCTGACAAAGGTAGAATCGCACTATCTATGGTAGAAGGCTAATTTGTATTAGAAAGTTAGTTACCAAATCGGTAACTAACTTTTTTGTATAAAAATAAGAAGAATAGTGCTTGGGCACTATTCTTCTTAGATGTGAAGAGATTATTTTACCGTTTCAGGTACTGTTAAACCTAAACCTTCAGCAATTCTTTTACCCCATTCAGGATCTGCTTTGTAGAAGTGCTCGATTTGGCGTAGTTTAATTTCTTCTTTTTCAACAGGCATCATATGGTCAACGAAGTTTTGGATCAGCCTATCTTTTTCATCCGCACTCATTAAACGATATAGATCACCTGCTTGTGTATAGTGATCATCACTATCGTAAGCAACGCTATCTGCTTCACCATATACTTCAAACGGACTTATTTTCTTCGTTTTATCCTCAACCGGACCATCGAAGCTATTAGGTTCATAGTTGAGCTTGCTTCCACCATTTCCATTTACTTGCATGTAACCGTCACGTTGATTATTGTTTACTTCATTTACCGGACGATTAACAGGAATTTGATGATGATTTACTCCAAGGCGATAACGGTGTGCATCAGAATATGCGAACAATCGCCCTTGCAGCATTTTATCTGGAGATGCCTCGATCCCAGGTACGAATTGACCAGGAGAGAATGCAGCCTGCTCGACTTCGGCGAAATAATTCTCAGGGTTTCTATTTAATACCATACGTCCAACTTCGATTCTTGGATAATCTTTTTTAGACCAAACTTTCGTAACATCGAATGGATCGAAACGATATGTTTTCGCATCTTCGTAAGGCATTATTTGTACATAAAGCTTCCATGCTGGGAAATCACCTTCTTCAATAGAGTTGAAAAGGTCTTCTGTATGATAGTCTGGATTTTCACCAGCAAGTTTTGAAGCAAGGTCACCATCTAAGGCCTTTACACCTTGTTCACTAATAAAGTGATACTTAACCCAAAATACTTCCCCTTGATCATTAACCCACTTAAATGTATGACTTCCATAACCATTCATATGTCGTAATGTTGCAGGAATACCTCGGTCACCATGTAAATAAGTAATTTGGTGCAGTGACTCAGGAGATAATGACCAGAAATCCCAAACCATATTAGGATCTTTTAAATGTGTTTGTGGGTGACGCTTTTGTGTGTGAATAAAATCTGGGAATTTAATGGCATCACGAATAAAGAAAATTGGCGTGTTGTTTCCAACTAAATCATAATTCCCTTCTTCTGTGTAAAATTTAACCGCAAATCCACGGGGATCACGAACTGTATCTGCTGAACCTAGCTCACCAGCTACCGTAGAGAAACGAATAAACATTGGTGTACGTTTCCCAGCCTCACTTAGAAAGGATGCCTTTGTATATTTTGAAATTTCATCATTGGTTACTTCAAAGTAACCATGTGCTCCAGCTCCTTTTGCATGTACAATACGTTCTGGAATTCTTTCTCTATTAAAATGTGCTAGTTTTTCTAGTAAATGAAAATCTTGGATTAATGTAGGTCCACGATGACCAGCAGTAATCGAATTTTGATTGTCCCCAACTGGTGCTCCAGATGCAGTAGTTAATGTAGTCTTTTTCTCACTCATTTTTACACCTCTCCTTTAAATTAATAGAATGAATGTCTTACGTTAATTATAATACAAATATAATAAAAATCAATATTTAATTATAATAACTTTAAATAACTAAAATTTTACTTACTAGAAAAACCGTACTCTATTACTGAAATTTTTATGAAAGTTAGCTGGCATTATGATAAAATTAAAGAACAATTGAGATAAGGAAGTAATGATGATGACACTTTTAAATGATGAAGAACTGTATAAGTTGGTCCACAATCTATCTGTAACCTATTTTAATAAACCTTTTTTAGATAAAGTATATTTCAATCATCGGTTACGGACTACCGGAGGAAGATATATTCCAAGTAAAAGAGTGATTGAATTAAACCCTAAATACGCAATAGAAACGGATAGTAAAGAGTTTATTGGTATTATTAAACATGAATTATGTCATTACCACCTTCATATAGAAGGAAAGGGATATAAGCATGGTGATCTGGATTTCAAAAAACTGTTGAAGGAGACTGGTTCACCAAGACACTGTAATCCATTACCTTCTTCTAATGAAGAGAGTAGATATAAATATAAATGTGAAAGTTGTAATCATATATATGAAAGAAGACGTCGTGTTAATGTAAATAGATATCGATGTGGAAAGTGTAGAGGGAGGTTAAGACTAATTAATAATTAGGGGAAATAGAATAATGCTTAGGGTGTTAAATGTCTTTAAATTCAGATACAAAAAAGTGATTGACGAATTGGTTTGGACATGTTAAATTATATAAAGTCTTACAAAAACGACATGCAAATAAAAACAAAAAGACAAAAAAGTTGTTGACATTAGTTCTTAATTATTGTATGATATTTCTCGTCGCCGTTAAAAAATGGTGATGAAAAAAGTAACTATTCCACAGTAGCTCAGTGGTAGAGACGAGCATCACTTCCACCGAATAAACTACAAGTAACCCCGAAGCACATTGCTTCCTAGAATATGCTAGAAGATGTAGGGGTCACACTTCATTGATTAAGCTTTCAAAAGCGAGATCAGGGAACAATATTAAATTATTCCACAGTAGCTCAGTGGTAGAGCTATCGGCTGTTAACCGATCGGTCGTAGGTTCGAATCCTACCTGTGGAGCCATATGGAGAAGTACTCAAGTGGCTGAAGAGGCGCCCCTGCTAAGGGTGTAGGTCGTGTAAGCGGCGCGAGGGTTCAAATCCCTCCTTCTCCGCCATTTTATAATGGCCCGTTGGTCAAGCGGTTAAGACACCGCCCTTTCACGGCGGTAACACGGGTTCGAATCCCGTACGGGTCATCTTTTAATAAAAAAAGATATAGTTAGGTCCGGTAGTTCAGTTGGTTAGAATGCCTGCCTGTCACGCAGGAGGTCGCGGGTTCGAGTCCCGTCCGGACCGCCATTAATATTGGGCTATAGCCAAGCGGTAAGGCATCGGGTTTTGATCCCGTGTACCCTAGGTTCGAATCCTAGTAGCCCAGCCAATTTTTTATTTGTGATATTTATCACAAATTTCTTGTTTTTAACGAGCCATTAGCTCAGTTGGTAGAGCATCTGACTTTTAATCAGAGGGTCGAAGGTTCGAATCCTTCATGGCTCACCATTATTAAATCTATTATAATTTCAATCTTCCTTATATAAATAGAATTACGCGGTCGTGGCGGAATGGCAGACGCGCTAGGTTGAGGGCCTAGTGGGAGATAATCCCGTGGAGGTTCAAGTCCTCTCGACCGCACTGGATTCTCGAATGTTCTCGGAGTCATTGCAACGTTTGACTTAAAGATGTTGATATGTTACTTTAGAATATGTCGCTTTTAAAGCGCCCGTAGCTCAATTGGATAGAGCGTTTGACTACGGATCAAGAGGTTAGGGGTTCGACTCCTCTCGGGCGCGCCATTTACGGGAAGTAGCTCAGCTTGGTAGAGCACATGGTTTGGGACCATGGGGTCGCAGGTTCGAATCCTGTCTTCCCGACCAGAAGAAACCAAGAAATAACATTATAATATAGTTAACTTATGTTTTTCTTTTCTATATTAGATGCGGGTGTAGTTACAAGCTTTACTCCCGCCGAGCAAACTGCGAGTTGTTCCGAAGCATCAATCAACCATGACTATGCTTGAAGATGCAGGAACATAGCTAGCCAATCGAAGAAAGTGAACTTATTTAAAGTAATACATCTATTTTAGATGCGGGTGTAGTTTAGTGGTAAAACCTCAGCCTTCCAAGCTGATGTCGAGGGTTCAATTCCCTTCACCCGCTCCATTTTAATAAACGTGGGCCTGTAGCTCAGCTGGTTAGAGCGCACGCCTGATAAGCGTGAGGTCGGTGGTTCGAGTCCACTCAGGCCCATCCACAAAAAATGTGGAAAATAACCATTGACTTTAACAAGTAATTGCGTTATAATTAAAAAGTTGCTTCATTAAAAAGCAACGCGCAACATTGCTCTTTGAAAACTGAACAAAACAACCAGTATGTTAAGACAGAAAAACAACCCTGTTTTTCTAAAAAAGCAACAAATCTAGAAGCTAGTGTTTCTAGTAGCTAAGAACTTTCATATGATTGATT
>NZ_JBHUMI010000012.1:0-14781 GCF_042684965.1 Ornithinibacillus salinisoli | reverse complement strand
GACCGAGTGCGAAGACGAATTCAACAAGACTTTCATGATTATGATCGGAAGAAGTGTAAACGTATGAAACATGTCTTTCATAAAGCGAAGGATCGTTTAAAGGAAGAGGAGCTCTGGCATTTAGAAAAATATTTAAACATGTCTACAGAGTTAAGAGATGCCTACGAATTAAAGGAAGCATATCGAGAATGGTTTGATAAAGCAAAATTAATCGGTAAAGAGCAAATAGTCCAAGTAAAAGAAGGTCTACATTCCTTTTACCAAAAGGTTATAAACTCAGGAATTCCTGAAATGATTAGTAGTATCAAGAAGTTTCAAAACTGGCAGGTAGAAATATTAAATAGTTTTGTATATGACTATTCTAACGGCTTTTTAGAGGGTATTAATAATACCACGAAGGTAATAAAGAGAAATGCATATGGTTTTAGAAGTTTTAAACGTTTTAGGGCGAAGATCTTATTAGCAAGACAGTATAAAGAAGTTGGGTTACATGTTGGGTAAAGTGGCAAAATTAATCGCCATCCCAACATTTGACGTAGAACCTTTTTAATTTGGTGACTCGTACATACTACTTGGATAAAGAGCAACAATAATATTTGGAGGTGTTGCGAAATGAGTAAACAGAAAGATAATAGCTTTAGTGATGAACAAAAAGTAAGAAAGAATTTATCACGCCAATTTGATCACGAATTTGCCAACGAACCCCTAACAGAAAATGAAAAACACAATAATAAAAAAAAGAAAAAACGGCAATAAAATTTAGAGGTGCCTGTCACTTGTAAAATTTTTACAAGTGACAGGCACCTTATCTAGAAGTTACTATTACATCTTTGTGCCGAAAATATTTAAATATCCGAGGGCATAGGATATTCCGCCAACAATAAAAAGGGTTCCAATCATTACGGTGAAAAAGATCCAATCCCGTTTTTTTACGGTCATTTTATGGTAATGTGTACGGTCAGTAGTACCCGTAAAACCTTTGGACTCCATCGCAATTGCTACTCGTTCTGCTTTTCGTATTCCGTTTGCAAGTAACGGAATGGAATAACGTTTAAATTGACCTAACTTATCCTCCACTCCACGAGACCTACCAACACCTCGTATCCGGTGTGCTTGCCTTAATATTTGCATTTCGTTTTGGAAGGTTGGTAAAAATCGATACCCAGCCAAAACACCATACGTAATTTTAGGTGGAAGCTTACACTGCTGCATTAGGCTTAACATAAATTTAGTAGAATCGGTCGTAAGAATAAATAATAGGGATAGGGCAACGAAACAAAGTGATCGAAGTGCTAGGCTAATTCCAACCATCATGTTACCAGTTGTCACTTCAAACATCCAAATTTTGAAAAGGACATCTCCTCCGGAAAAATTTTCACTTGCATAAAGGGTTGTCATCCAAGCAAACCCAAGTGCAACGAAAATAAACGGAGCGTATATTTTTATCCACTTTTTAAAGGGGATTTCTGTAAATAAAAATGTAACGGCAATAGTAAATATTAAATATACAAGTGGCGTAAATATATCGAATGTAAGACTTAGTAATATGCCCGGAATTAAAATAGCGAATGCTTTTATCGAAGGATTAATGGACGAAATCATATTTTTCTCCTTTTCCCACTTTATGGCGTATACGATATGGTAAGCGTAATCGTGACTTTTCCAGTATCTTTTCCTGTCTCCAAAGCTCCTGTGGTGATCCAGAAAAACCTATTTTTTTATCTAACATCACGATGACTCGCTCACAGTACGCATCAACGAGATCCATATTATGGGTAACAAACACAACAGCGGTTCCGCTTGATTGTAGCTCCTTGATCATACGCATTAGCTCTTTCGTTGACTGGGCATCTTGACCAAATGTTGGTTCGTCAAACAATAAAATATCTGGCGTTTCATCAAGCATTGTCGCTACACTAAGTCTTCTTTTTTGTCCACCACTTAATGAAAAAGGATTGCTGAATTTTTGATTCTCCAGTTGGAATTGTTTCAGTAGATGAAGTGCTTTTTCATCCATATCCATTTGAGCATATCCGTTTAATTGATAGCCAAAAGTAATTTCATCGTAAACGGTGTCTGTAATAAACTGGTGCTCTGGATTTTGAAAAACATAACCAATTCGTTTCCTTAGGTAGTTTTCCTTCCACTTCGAAATAGGTTTTCCAAATAACTCGATTTTACCTTGTTCCGCTTTTAACAGCCCGGCGATTAACTGTAAAAGTGTTGATTTCCCTGCACCGTTTTCTCCAATGATCGCCATGAATTCCCCTGATTGTATGGTTAAATTAATACCTTCAAGAATAACATTTTTCTTGCGTTTGAAGGTTACATTTTGAACCGATAAACATACTTCTTGGTTAGAGAAGGTGGTGGACCCGGTGTTGACATCCCAAAACGATTCGTGATGTGACCTTGGAAGAAAAATGCCTTCTCTTTCTAATAATTGCTTTTTATCCTTAAAAATTACGTCACGCTGATCATCAGCGACAATATTTCCATCGTGTCCAAGTATCATGACACGGTTTATCATATCCATCCAATCATCAGCTTGGTGCTCGATGATGAATACGGACAATCCACGTTCTTGTTTTATTCGATGGATTAATTGGATAAATTCCATACTGGAAACAGGGTCTAGATTTGCTGTTGGTTCATCGAGAATGAGTAGCTTTGGTTCAAGAAGCAATACCGCTGCTAAGGCGATTTTTTGTTTTTGTCCACCAGAAAGTTGATGGAACTTTTCCTTACCAAATGATTCCATTCCAACTGCTTGAAGTACCTCCGAGATTCGTTGTGGCATTTCAGATGCAGGGATGTTTATATTTTCTAAGGTAAAGGCGAGTTCATCTTCAACGGTAATCATACAGAACTGACTCTCAGGGTCTTGAAATACGATTCCCACTTGTTGATTGAGTTCTCCTTTTGAAAATTCGCTTATATTTATTCCTTCAAAATATATATTTCCTTTGGTAAACCCTTCAACTGCTTCTGGATATAGTCCGTTTAAACATAGTGAGATGGTACTTTTACCAGAACCACTAGCGCCCATTAGTAAGGTCACTTCGTTTTCATATAACGTAAAACTTATATTGTTTAGTACAGGTTTTTCTTTTACATTTTCATAGGCAAAAGCAAACTGGTCAACGTGTAGTAATGGCTTTTCAGACCGATTAAGCGGTATTCTTCTCACGCTTCTCTTGCAGCTCCTTTCCTAAGGCATAACCACGAAGTACTCCTGTTTTGGCTAACTGTTCACTAATCCATTTACCTAGTACGCCAGCAAGTAATGCACCACTGATCAGACGAACAATAAAGGTTGCAAAGATAATCGTTGGAGCTAAGGCTATATTTCCTGATGAATATAGATGCCATAAAAAGCTGAAAAATGCTGCTGACATTCCTGCTAACATGAGAGTGATTAAACGATAATTTTTCCATTTCGTTGCAGCAAAAACTAGTTCTGCTCCTGCACCTTGAATAATTCCTGTAATAATTAACGCAGGTCCTGCAGGAGAGCCCATTAATACTTGCACAGCTGCTGCAATAACTTCCGCGGTAAATGCTACACCTGGTTTACGAATAATATAAGCTGCTATGATAGATACGATGAACCAAATACCGAAAATGATTTCGTATCCAAATGGAGCTAGGCCGAATGGGGTAAGAACATTACGAATGCCTTGCCCGATAAAGAAAAATAGTAAATAAATCCCCGCAAATACAACACCTAATATAGACATTAATACGATTTCTTTTAATTTCCATTGCTTAACCATAGACTGATCATCTCCTTATTTTTTATTTGATGGACTGTTTGCTGAAATTGTAAACGTCATAGTCACATGTGATACGACCTCTTGAACACTTGCAAACGACTCGTGCAAGGCTTGGAAAATATGTTGAACGTCACCATCCAGTCTTGTGGCGTAATGGGAATGACTTACTTGAACACCACGACTTTTGGACAGGTCAATTTGTTCGTAAATAGCATCCATATAATCTTCTCTTCCCATAGGGTAGAGAGCAAATTTACATCCAGCCTGCTGGGTAAGGTTGGAAGACTTTTTTTCGTTCAATGGATGATCTGTTTCATCCATATAAACATCTGCATCCGTATCTCCTGGGCAACCAATTGAAAATGTTCCACTCATAGCTACGTGTTCACCAGTTTTTGCTGCATGTAGGAAAATAGCCTTTGTAACATCAAAAATATGTACCATTTTCCCGCGAATACATGTGCTGACATCATCTGTGTCCTTCCATACTTTTGATGTATCAACCTCATCTAAGGCTGTTAAGATGATGTCAACAAATTTGTCGCTCATGGGATAAAGAGTAAATTGGCACCCCGCGATTCGACTTGTTCCACAATAATTATTCATAATATTTCCTCCTTGATGTTTTTTTGTATAACAAAAAAACTGCACTCCCGTGGGAATGCAGTTTGCACGTATGTAAACACAGATAACCAATATCATAGTCATACAGCGAACCACACTTCCCCACGCTAGTATTATCTAGATCGGGTATTAAGGGTCAGGCATAGCCTTCTCAGCCACCAAATCGTAGCTCCCCTAGTGTCCTACCGATATACAGTTTTAAAGTTACACCATAAGAATAACAGAAATCTCGGTGCCTGTCACCCGTCGAATTTTGTCGAAGGGCAATCAAGCAATTTTACGAATGGAAATCGGTGTTATACACTATGGTTATGACACAATATCATCATAATATGCTAGATTTTATGAGTTTAGTTTAGAGAGGGGTTATCGTTTATGCGTATTATGGCATTGCTTGGAAGTTCAAGAAGGAATGGAAATACGGAGTACTTAACGAATAAGGTTTTGGATGGCGTTAACCATCAAACTATATATTTATTGGATAAAAAAATAGATCCTATTGTTGATGAGCGTCATACCGATGAGGGATTCAGTTATGTAGAAGATGATTATGAAGAATTATTTTTCGAATTTCTAAAGCATGACACGATTGTATTTGCTACGCCTTCGTACTGGTTTGGTATGTCTGGACAGATGAAAATTTTCTTTGATCGATGGAGTCAGTATATGAGGGATCATCGATTTGACTTTAAAGAAGAAATGCGTAAGAAAAAAGCATATGTTATTGTTGCCGGAAATAAACCCGATCCTAAAATTGCAGCATTACCATTAATCCAACAATTTAATTATATATTTGAATATGTTGGCATGGAATTTGTGGATTATATAATCGGTAATGGCAATAAACCAGAAGATATTTTGACAGATACAGAAGCAATAGCAAAAGCCAAACTCTGGAACGACCAATTGAAAACGAAATAAAAAGAATGGGAAGGAATAAAAGGTGCCTGTCACCTGTCGAATTTTGTCGGTGCCAGGCACCTTGTGACAAGCTACGAAATTGTTACGGTTAAAAGATTGAAAAGAGGTGATTTTCAATAATTCGCTCCATTCGCAAAGTTTATCAGTTCATTAAAGATAGGCCGTTTAAGAAAGATGAAATTATTGAGGGAAGGTATAGAGTATTAGAATTAATTGGAACTGGTAGCTATGGTATGGTTTACCATTGTAAAGATTTGATTGAAAATGATAATAAAGTTATTAAACAGCTACGTCCAAGTAAAAGTCGGAATAAAAAAGAGATCGAATTGTTTGAACAAGAAATTTCAGTCATGCGGACTTTAAACCATAATAGAATGCCAAAGGTTTATGATTCCTTTTTAATTAATAACAACCGTTTTTATGTCATGGAATTCATTGATGGATTTAATCTAAACGATCAAATTTTTAATCAAAATATATCTTATAATGAAAAACAGTCATTACTATTAATACTTAAAATACTAGAGCTGGTTGATGAACTTCATCAAAGCGATATGTACCATTTGGACCTACGGTTACCAAATATTGTGATGAAAGAAGCCAGACCACATCTGATTGATTTTGGATTAGTAAAGTCTGATCCTGATAAAAGGCAATCAAGGAAAATAACACATGGTAATTCTATGACATTAAAACAACAGGACTTTTTTGATTTGGGAGATATCTTACTTTATTTACTTTACACAACATATACAAAAGAAAATAAAAAAGCTCTTCCATGGACAGAAGAACTTTCATTAGAAAATGAAACTGTATATTTATTGAAACGTTTGCTTGGTTTAAACGAAAAATATTCAACTTCAGACGAAATTAAAGCGGATATACAAGAAGCGTTAAAGGCGATTAGTAGTAGTTAGCCTGAGATATTAACTACTACTTCCCCAGCCTTTACGCTTATACCGTTTACTTCCGCTCATAGGGTTTTGTTTATACCTTCTGTCACTATTGCTACTACCATTGTGGAAACTGGATTTTCTATGACTACTATTTCCCTTGTGATAGTGACGATGTCTTCGGTGGCTACTATCTTGTGATAAGTGTTTAATCTGTTTCATAATCTTTTTAAACATAACTACCAACCTTTCTTCGGGTAACTGTTAATTACCATATTTTTCCTTAATATATACAAATAAACCGTTATTCAACTCCTAATTGCTCTAGTTGATCCTTTAAGCTTGTTAAATTCTCTATCGTTTGGTAAATTTCCGATTCCTTAAATTGATCGATAGCTACTTCACCATTCTGCTGTGTTTCATTAATGATTTCTATAAGCTGTTCGTTTTTATTTGTAATATCCTGGTGAATTCCCTCAGCAATTGATGGAACTTCAATAGTGTTATATTCCTTGATTGTTTCTTCTAATGAAGTTAACTTAGACTCTAGTTCGGTTTGAAGTTCATTATTTGTGCTTTTTCCGCTAATAAGTGTAGACGTTTCTTCCGCAAAATTATTTAGTTCATTAAAATATTCTGTGGTTTCTGTAACATAGTTTAATGTATTATTTGTTTCCTCTAATATGGAACATCCGGAAATAAAAAACAGAAAAATAACTAAACTATAAAATATTTTTTTCAGTTTACTTCACCTCGCTACATACAGATTATGATAATGATGTTGATTTTAAATTTTGTTCCCATAATTATAGCATAAGAAGCTTAAAAATCACCCTGGAACTAACTTTGTGTAAAAGGTTCAATTTTACTTTTGAAAACATCGAAAAAAATACTAGTAATTTTTGTACGCAGAAACAAATATAGTTTCAGTAACAAGTGTAACAACAAAAGATTCTGTTGAAAAGAATCAAGGAAATCACTATAATAGTTCTATCTACAATTGTCGGTGCCTGTCACCTGTCGAATTATGTCGGTGACAGGCACCGAATTAAGAGGTGCGAGAAATGGAGTTTAATATTGGCCCGCGTATGGTGAAGACGGGTCTTGCGGTGGCTTTGTCATTGTTAGTTACGGGTGTATTGGGGTTGGAGTTGGAAATTGTTGCAGCAATTGCTTCTGTTTTAGCGATGCAGCCATCGATTATGAGGTCTTATACCTACATTAAAGAGGTGCTTGTATCCAATAGTGTAGGTCTATTATTTGCGTTATTTGGTTATTTTTTACTTGGAACTCACCCATTATCGGTGGGGGCTATTGTAATAATATCCATCGCAATAAACATTAAGCTAGGTTTATATAAAACGGTAAGCTTGACAGTTTTAACGATTATTACGATGATGTTAGGACATGGTGATGGGATAAGTTTCCTTTATATTATAGAGCGACTTTCACTTGTGGCGATTGGCGTTTTATCTGCATTCATTATTAATGTCATTGTATTTCCGCCAAATCATGAGAAGAACTTATTCAAAATGATCAAGCGTGCTAGTGAAAAAACGAATTTCCTTTTGCGTGTCATCCCAAACAAAACGATGAGTGTTCCACAAATGAAAGCTGAGGACAGGGAAATAGATAAATTAATTGATCAAGCAAACGATTATTATGAAATCATTTCTGATGAGAGAAATCGGCTTTTTATAAAAAATCGTATTTGTTTTTTCCGAAACATTATAATCTATAAGCATATGATTCAAGTTTTAATTAAAAAACAGACTTTAATTAAGCATTTAGAAAAGAACCTGGTAGAAGTTGAAAAAAGCACAAGTAATAAATCCTATTTGATTAAGAAACTTGTCAACGAAATTAATAGCTATAGTGAAAACATTCTATTATTATATGAAGATAAAATTGTGCTTGATAAAGATTTGCAAAAGGAAACAAAAGCAGCGATGCAAGTCACAATTAATAATCTTATCGAGGAATTACAAGGGTCGGAGTTTTCAAAATGGACGTTTGTTTTTCCAATTGCAAATAGTATTATCGAATTGTTTTTCGAATTAGATAAGCTAGAAAAGTTTGTTCGGGTGAAGGAATTGAAAGAGAAAAGAATTAAATAAGATTGGGAGCGAAATGAAATAGGTTTCGCTCTTTTTTATGTTGGATAATAATTTTTAACATTTTTAATAAATTATAATATGAATAAAATAATATGCTAAAATGTCTATAGAGGTTGTTCGTAAATCTTCAGTAAGAAAACGAATTTCCCTACTTTCTTCCTATATAATATAGAATAAAATGTTCACAAACAGATGGAGGGTATAACTTGATTTTTTTAGAAAAGATTACCGAAAAAGATGAAAAAATTCTTCATAATCTCATCCAATATTATATCTATGAGTTTAGTAAACATATTCCTCAAATCAAGTTAGAAGAAAATGGTACATATAAACCTTTTAACCTAAATAAGTATTGGAATGAAAATAATTACCATGCATTTTTTATCAAATTTGATAATGAACTAATTGGTTTTGCGCTTGTAGAAAGTGAAACAGAATCAAGGCCGAATACAATACATGAGTTCTTCATTGTCGCAAAATATAATGGGGAGGGGTACGGTAAAATAACAGCTACAAAAATATTTAACTTATTCCCTGGGAATTGGATTGTTACACAAACAGAAAAAAATTACCGTGCACAGGCGTTTTGGAGAAATTTGATCTATCAATTAACAGATGGAAATGTTGTAGAAAGATATGATGAAGATAGAAGATCGGTACAAGAATTTCATACAGACTCCCTGATTGGAGGATGTTAGATTTCTTGCGGATAGCAAGAAGGAGACCCTTGGAACATAACTTAGCAAGTGGAGAGTTGTCATACTAAAAAATAAAGTGCATTTAGGAAAAATAAACATGTATGGAGTTTGCCAAAGGATTCTATTGAAAACGGAGAAACTTTTAAAGATACAGCTATTAGAAGCTTTCAAAAAGAGACTGGTTATGAATAGTAGTTCAATAAAATTTGTGTAAGTAGAAAGAGGGAGAATCTTGCCAGTCTCCCTCTTTCTACTATATTATTATTTCCATACCTTCAACAGCGATTTTAAATCCTCTACCTTCGATTTCCTCTTTCACTTTTCCATCTGCATGTATAGCAGGATTGGAATGATTGAAGTGGGTAAAAAATATTTCTGTTTTACTAGTTAAATCCTGTAGTCTATTCATTGTCTCTGTCATTAATGGATGGGGGATTTCGTGAAAATCTCTATGAATATGTTGCAGTTCTTTTTCTGCATAAAAGGTGCCGTCTAGTAAACAGATGTCTGCTTCCATACATGCATCGTAAATATTGATATCCCATTCATCCCAGCGATCAATGTCAGGTATATAAAGCACTTTTTTGTTAGAACCCTCAATCCAGAACCCAAATGTTTCCGAGAATTCATTCCGATGGGGAACTGCAATGGGTTTCACTATAATGCGATCAGAGATAGGGAGGAGTTGCCCATCCGCTATTTTTTTCACGCGGATATTCTTTAGTTCGGTCAGTTGGCTCCATGGATTGTTTTGTTCTAACAAGTTCTTCATTTTTTCCCCAGCGAAAACCGGAATAGTATCTGTGTTCATTGTTTCGCGACCTAAAAATAATAATCCCGGATAATGTCCCACATGTGCGTGTGTTAAAAAGATACTTTCCATGATGTTTCCTTGTAGACTATGCTTGATTTGTAACCTAGCTAGTTGCTCTTTTAGATCAGGTGTTGCATCGATTAAGTGCCATTTGTTTTCTTCAGGAAGAATGATCGCTAGTGATGCAGCATTCCGTTTGAAAGCAGGATCACGAATGGCGTTGGTACAATTTTCACAAAAGCAGTTAGGATGTGGGATACCGCCATCTTGAGCGGTTCCCAATATTGTTATGATTGAATGTGTCATGCCGATTGCTCTCCTTTTTGGTTTGAGGTTACGCCTGTATAATCTTTTTTAGCGATTGTCCATCCTGTAAACCCAAATAGAATATTAACTAGCGGTACTAGAAAAGCAAAGAACGCAAACGGAATAAATTCTGCTGGACTTAGCCCAAAGTTATCCGCTACAAAAAATGCAGGAACACCCCATGGTACGAGGTTAATCCCCACGGTTCCAGCTGATTCCACAGCACGGGAGAGATTTTTCGTATCAATACCCATTTCTTTATATTTATTCACAAATGACCTAGCTGGCAAAATAATTGCTAAATACTGTGCTCCACTAGCAAACGCAACAACAAAAGTAGAAAGAATACTAGAGGTTATTAAAGAACCTGTAGATTTCACCTTCTTCATCATTTTACGAGTTAACACTTCAAAAGCACCTGAACTTTCTAAGACTCCTCCAAGAGAAGTTGCTAATATCACTAGTGCAACGGTTCCCAGCATTGAAGTAAGCCCTCCGCGATTAAGAAGGGTATCTAGCGCTGTAATACCTGTTTCACCGTTATACCCACTAGTCATGATTTGAATGATAGATGAAACGGAAACTCCTTGTGTTAGGACAGCTAGAATTGCTCCTAACATACCAACTCCCATTAAAGCTGGGATTGCAGGTGTACGCATTAACATTAATGCAATGGTGAGTACGGGAACGAGCAAGAGAAGGGGGTGGATGTTAAACACCCCATTCAAACCGGTAGTTATGTCCTGAATTGCGTTTGCATCCGCAGTTCCACTTGTTGAGCCTGTATTGCTGACAATCCAGTACAGTATGATCGTAACGAAAAATGCAGGGAGAGTGTCCCAAAGCATGTGTTTTATATGACTAAATAAATCCGTTTCCGCCATGGCTGGAGCAATATTCGTTGTATCTGACAGGGGAGATAATTTATCTCCAAAAAATGCGCCAGAGATCACAGCTCCTGCAACGAGACCGGGATCAAACCCAAGTCCTTGTCCAATTGCCATAAAAGCAAGCCCAACTGTCGCAATGGAAGTAAAGGAACTTCCAAGTGTTACGGCAACTATTCCAGTAACAAGCGCAACAACAGGTACAAAAATTTCGGGCTTAATGATGGATAGACCGTAGTAGATAATTGTTGGTATTACCCCACTTGCAATCCATGAACCAACAATCGTACCGATAATTAATAAGATGAATATAGCAGGTAATGCCATGGATACGCCTTTTACCATCATATTTTGGATATCTTCCCATTTGGATCCACATATCATTGCTACACATGCAGCCGCAACAATGCCAATAATTAATGGGAAATGCATTCCAGCTTCCCATACAAATATAGATAAAGCAGCTGCCGTCATTAACGCTATGATTGGAATAATTGCTAAACTAACTGACATATCTTTGTTCAATTCCATTTCCTCCTTTGATGTTTTGGTTCTATTTTAAAAATATATAAAAAAGAGCCTCCATCCCTAAAAAAGGGACGGAAGCTCTCCGTGGTACCACCCTAGTTAGCAGAAAAAAATCTACTCACTCGTATAGATAACGGCCGAAACCGGTAAAAACAGCTCCCTATTTGTACTTCGCTATACACCTTGCCTGGTTTGCACCACCCACCAGGTCTCTAATATTTTCAACGATGTATAAGCTACTGGAATAGTTCATTGCATTTGTTTGTATGAAATTGTATAGATTGGATGATAATCACAGTTTTAATGGTAAATAAAAAAAGAGCCTCCATCCCCAAAAAAGGGACGGAAGCTCTCCGTGGTACCACCCTAGTTAGCAGAAAAAATCTGCTCACTCGTATAGATAACGGCCGAAACCGGAAAAGTCAGCTCCATGTTTGTACTTCACTATACATCTTGCCTAGTTTGCACCACCCACTAGGTCTCTAAATTTCAACGAATGTATAAGCTACTATAACAATTCAACGCTTTTACGTATTAAAGTTAAATAACATAATAGTTGATAATAACAAACCTGTCAAGAAGAAATTTCAAAAAAGTTGGTGCCTGTCACTTGTAAAAAAATGACAAGTGACAGGCACCGAAAATAATTATTTTTTTACGTATGCAATACCGTCTGGATGAATGCCTACATCAATCCGTGTTTCTTCTTTTAGTGTGTTCATGTTAATGATAGAAACGTCATTCGTTTTATTATTAGCAACATATGCATAGGATCCATCTCTATTAAAAACAATTCCCCCGGCCCAGATACCTACAGGGATTCTCTTAATCTCCCAAGGCCTAACTTGTCCATTTATTTTCTGTTCCGTCTCTATAACAGATATATCTCCAGAACCACGATTAGCGATTAGTGCATATTTCCCATCCTGGGAGAACACTAGTCTAACAGGAATATTTCCAACCCTACGCTTATATAATACTTCATACGTTTCCATATCTATTACATGCATCGTGTCATCATCTTGATTGGCAACATAAATGTGTTTTCCGTTTGGGTGAACCGCTACTCCTTCTGGCCCAGGTCCAACAGGGAAATGTGTTGTTATTTCTTCAGACTGTACATTAATCACTGTTATATTATTGCTACCTATATTTGGTACATATACTGTATTACCGTCTGGTGAAAATGAAATCATATGGGAAAGCTTTTGATTAGTAGGGATTATCTTTTCAATCTCATCTGTAAGAGTATTAATAATAAATACTTTTTCACTATATGTAGAAGCTAAGTAAAGCTTACTCCCATCTTGCGTAAGTCCAACACCATGTGGGAAATTAAAGTCAGGATGTTCCAGTCGCTTAACGATTTCGAACGTTTCGTTGTTTATAATATCAACCTTATTACCTAAGGAACATGCTATATAAGATTTTTTCCCATCAGGAGTAATTACTATTTCATGTGGGTTATGTGACGTTTCAATTGTATTTACGACTTCATGTTTTTCTAAATCTATAACTGAAATAGTGTCTTCGTCCTTGTTTAATACGATAAGATGTTCTGGCATTGTAGTTACCTCCTTATTATTAGAATTATTTCTATTTTATCATATTTTAATTCGGCTGTTGAATATTTCGAGTTTAGAAATATGTGTTAGTGAACTCTTTCGAAGTGTTACTTAGAGTAAGCAGAATGGTATCCAGTGAAAACAAAATAGGTGCCTGTCACTTGTCAAAAAATGACAAGTGACAGGATTTATTAATTGAAACCTTTTATGATAGTTTTTCGTCTTATATATATGGGGGTGCAACAATATCATGTTTTATAGAAAATATAATCTATTTGGGGTTTTATTTATTATGTTAACAATAGTCTCTGCATGTTCTAAGGAAACTGTGACAGATGATGAGAGTGAAATTAATCCGGAAGAGCCTTCTATTAATTGGGAGATTAGAACTGACTATGTAGAAAACGAAGAGGTATTATTTAGTATTTTTCCTGATCCAGGACTATCCGCGGGCAAGCCTGTTGGATATATGATTAGTTTTACCGAGCCTTTTGAAGCGTATAAAGATAAAGAGCTAGCGATCTACGCATATCACAAAGATACTGGTGACCGTGTAGAAGCATTATCCCGGAAGGAAATAACCGAACCAAGTCCAGGTTACGATAGTCTAAATGAATTTACGACTGTTATCGAGTTACCTCATAGCGGATTATGGAGGTATGAGATTGTTTTTGATGGTCAGGTTTACGGGGATGTTATTTTAGAAGTAAATGAATGATATGAGGATTTATTTGTACTATATAAATGCAAAAAAGTTATCAAGCTATGAATATAGTAGTTGTAGAATTGTGTAGAAAAAATGGAAAAAGTTGTTACCGAGATTTTGTTGACTTTTGTAAGCAGTGGATGTATGATGAATATCCGCTGCTAATTGCGATGTTTTTTTCTGTATTGGCGGTAGGGGTATAATACGATTAAGCGAATTATTGGTCGCGATGTTATAATTTATTTAAAAAACATTTGACATTGCATATGATAGTTTGATATATTATTAAAGTCGCTTTTTTGAGAGGCGAAACTAATCGACTCATTTCGGCAAAAAAGTTATTGACTTTACTTTGTGAGTTTGATATTATATAAGAGTTGCTCGTTAAATAGCAACGCACAAAAATTGCTCTTTGAAAACTGAACAAAACAACCAGTATGTTAAGACAGAAAAACAACCCTGTTTTTCTAAAAAGCAACAAATCTAGAAGCTAGTGTTTCTAGTAGCTAAGAACTTTCATATGATTGATTGGTGTCAATCATATACAAACTTTTTTGGCAAACAATAAGAACTCGTTCTTATTTGCACAAGTGCAACTTCACTTTTGAAAATACCAAAAGTGAGTTTTCTATGGAGAGTTTGATCTTGGCTCAGGACGAACGCTGGCGGCGTGCCTAATACATGCAAGTCGAGCGCGGGAAACAAGCAGATCCCTTCGGGGTGACGCTTGTGGAACGAGCGGCGGACGGGTGAGTAACACGTGGGCAACCTGCCTGTAAGACTGGGATAACTCCGGGAAACCGGGGCTAATACCGGATGATACTTTTTACTTCATGGTAGAAAGATGAAAGGCGGCTTCGGCTGTCACTTACAGATGGGCCCGCGGCGCATTAGCTAGTTGGTGAGGTAACGGCTCACCAAGGCGACGATGCGTAGCCGACCTGAG
>NZ_JBHUMI010000011.1:0-123379 GCF_042684965.1 Ornithinibacillus salinisoli | reverse complement strand
TTGCTTCCCGCGCTCGACTTGCATGTATTAGGCACGCCGCCAGCGTTCGTCCTGAGCCAAGATCAAACTCTCCAAAAAAGTTTGTATATGATTGACACCAATCAATCATATGAAAGTTCTTAGCTACCAGAAACACTAGCTTCTAGATTTGTTGCTTTTTAGAAAAACAGGGTTGTTTTTCTGTCTTAACATACTGGTTGTTTTGTTCAGTTTTCAAAGAGCAATTTTTGTGCGTTGCTTTTAAATGAAGCAACTCTTATACAATATCAAACTCACAAACAAATGTCAATAACTTTTTTTGTCGAAATGAGTCGAATGTTGTCGCTTATCAAAAAAGCGACTTTAATAATATACCACACTATTAAACTTAAAGTCAATCATTTTTTTGATTTCCTTCCGTTTTTTGTGGCGGATATATAATATAGCATGGATAGAATAGTAAAGCAACACCTAAATAGTATTAAATCTATTCAAAGTCCTAAGACTATTCCCAAACTTCATCTGTACTGTAAAGCTAAGGACACATTCCGATTATTCCTTCCACTGCCACTTACTCATCTATTGAATCAGAAAGTTTCCTTATTATATATGTGCCACTCACTCCTAAAATTTGAAATCATCTTCTTCTATAAAGAATAGAAAACATATAAAGGAAAAATAGACATACGACCAAAAACAACTACGATAGCTTACGGATAAATAACTTTACTTCCTAATAATTATCTGATATCTTATTACTAACGATTGATCAATCATTCGTTAATGGGAGGATTAAACATGCCATTATCAGAAGAACAACGACTAAATATGAAAAAACGGCGACAAAAAATTCTAGATACTGCGGTTCATCTTTTTGCTACAGAAGGATATGAAGGAACTACAATAAAAAAAATTGCTGAAGCAGCGGAAATAAGTTTCGGAAATGTATTTACATACTTCAAGGATAAAGAACAGCTCTTTATTGCATCCGTTGTTGAACCACTAGAAGCTATTTCAGATCAAATACTTGATTTTAATGAACATGCAGAAGATCCAGTAGCTGAGTTGCTAGAAATGGTGAAAAAGCATATTAAGTTATTTGCTGGTGAACAAAATTATTTAACTCTTGTTGTGCAAGTTGTAGGTCAACATCAGCGCTTTCCTGAACCATTTGATCACCTAGATCAGTTCCATGATAAATGGAGAAACAAAATCGGTCGTTTAATTGAAAGCGGTCAAGAAAAAGGTTTACTTCAGAAACAAGAACCAATACCAGTTGCTACGCTCTACACTAGTCTATTAATCGGTATTCGTTTGAATAACACAGACACACGGTACAGTAACATGTGGGATCAATACATAACACCTACATTCCAACTTTTTGGACCTATTCATTAAATAGGTCTACTTTTTCACCTCACGAACGATTGATTAATCATTCATATATTAGGAGGATACCAATGAGTATTTTTCATTTTCATCCAGTTATTAGAATACGGATGTTGCTGCAATTCATTACAACAATAGCAACAATGTCTGTCATCCCTTATTTAATCATCTTTTTTTCAGAACAGTTAGGTACATTTATTACTGGCTTTTTATTTCTCTGTGTGATGGCGGCCAATGTCATCGGTTCGATCCTAGGTGGTTACATTTCTGATCGCCTAGGTCGAAAAAGGGTGATTTTAATAGCAGAACTTATCGTATTCATAAGCTTTATCGGCGCAGCTCTCGTAAACTCACCTTGGTACACGTTCCCATATATCACCTTCTTTCTATTTATCTTTATACAGTTAAGCACAGGGGCAACAACTCCTGTGTATCAAGCATTAATCATAGATGTTAGCCATCCGGATAACAGAAAAAGCATCTATACGTATGTTTACTGGTTAAGAAATATGGCCACTGCCATAGGAAGTATGATTGGTGCCTTTTTATTTTTTGAATATCATTTTTATCTATTCATTGGAGTGGCAGTTTGTACTCTATTTTCGTTCATGATTACTTTTTTCTTTATTCAAGAAACATTCACTCCAACCAAAGAAGTGTCCGTAATCACAAAGACAAAAAGTGGATACTTATTGCCGCCATTCATACAAATAATCCAAACTTATAAAAAAGTATTATTACACAGGTTCTTTATTATTCTTACGGTTGCTACTTTACTTATGGTATCTGTTGAGGAACAATTGACCAACTATATTGGGGTTCGACTAGTTAATGAAATTCCAGAAGCAGTCCCTTTACTTTCACTGTTTTCTTTCTCGGTTGATGGAATGAATCTCGTTGGAATGCTGAAAACAACAAACACACTGATTGTTGTATTTTGTACGATGTTAATCACATGGATACTACAGCGGATGAATGAGAGGCTAGTTTTACTAATTGGGTTATGTTTGTTCTTTGTCGGTTATACCATTATTAGTTACAGCACGTTACCTCTTCTATTAATAATTGCAATGGTTTTTGCATCCATCGGAGAAATTATGTATGCCCCTATCCAACAAACCATGCTGGCAAACACTATTCCTGATAATGAACGCAGTACATATATGGCCATGTATACAATTGCTGCGATTTTAGGTGTAAGTACAGCAGGGGTGTTTCTAATTATTAGTAACTGGATTCCAGCAATTGCTTTTACTATTATCATCGCGCTAATGGGTACCATTAGTACAGGACTATTTATACAGTTGACGAGAAAAAGAGATATAGTTCAAAATGAAAAATTACATAGAAAGGAAATTAACTAGATATAGTTCAAGAGTAACTTTTCATCCTATAATTCTTATAAAATATGGGAGAAACAAATTTAATTATAGATATAAAAAAAGTAATCGCTCCTTGACCAAGGATTTACGATTACTTCTTTTCGAAGATAAAATATAAAGATTCCATACCGCTTTATATGGCTAAAATTGTAGTGTTTCAATAGTTGATACTACTTTGTTTGATTTAGATTCTATTACCTGTATTGTTAATTGGTTTCCAATCACCTCATCAACTCTGGCAAAAACGTTACAATCTTAGGGAAAACTACAATCAGCACCAAACATAAAATCATCATTAACAACATTGGTATAACCCCTCGAAATATCCGCTGGGCTGGTACGTCTTTGGCAACACCACTAATGATATACACACTTAAACCCATGGGAGGTGTCATGAGTCCAATATTCATGACTAAGATCATCACAACGCCAAACCAAACTCCGTCGAATCCCAGCATAGTAATTAGTGGATAGACAACAGGTAAAGTTAGGACAAAGATAGCAATTCCTTCAAGAAATAGCCCCAGAATTAAATAGACGAGCAAAATCAACCCCAAAATGCCCATTGCTGGTAATGCTAGATTGGATACAAACTGGGTGATTTTTACTGGAATCGTACTTAACGCTAGAAATTTACTAAAGATATCTGCACCAATTATAATGAAAAAGATCGCTGCTGTTAATCGCGTCGTTTCACTTAACGATGTTTTGAAGTGTTCCCAGCTTAATCTTTTTGTTACCACGGTTAGAATAAAAGCTCCAAATGCTCCCACTCCCCCCGCTTCGGTTGGTGTGAAAAATCCATAATAAATACCACCAATACTTAACGCAAACAAAAAGATAAATGGCCACACACTGGATAGCGATTTGAGTTTTAAGATGAATCGCTTCTTTTCCGTTACAGGGGCGAGTGTTGGATTTCTCCATACCATAACATAAATCAACAGCATAAAAAGTGCCATTTGTAATAATCCTGGTACCAGTCCAGCAATTAATAATTTTCCAATTGGTTCCATCGTTAAGATACCGTACAAGACGAGAATCACACTGGGTGGAATCAGAATACCAAGTGTTCCTCCAGCAGCAACACAGGAAGTCGATAAGGCATCATCATAGCGATATTTTTTCATCTCAGGCAATGAAATTCTTGCCATCGTAGCTGTAGTTGCATTGACCGATCCAGATATAGCGGAAAACAGGGCACTCGTTCCGATCGTTGTCATGGCAAGTCCACCTTTGATATGACCGATCCATGCGTCTACTGCGGTATATAAATCACGACCAAACCCACTATACGATAAGAACATTCCCATTAAGATAAATAACGGAATCACACTTAAAGAGTACGAGCTTGCTGTTGAAAATGGAGTTGTCCCTAGTTGCACAAGTGCAGAATCCCAATCTCGAATGAATGCCAGTCCGACGGTACCGACTAGTATGAGTGATATCCCAATCGGAATGCGAATCACAAATAACAATAATAAAACGATAATCCCTACTACACCGATAAGCTCTGGATTCATTCTTTATCCACCGCCAATCGGAAATACGTGATCGCTTTAAGAATTGCAGTAAGCATAAATACGACTAGTGTAAAAGCAATAATAAATAGGAATGGATGCACCGGAAGCGCTAGATCTGTTGTTGTAGAATTTCTTTCCATCATTCGTATCCCGTTTCCAAACATTTGTCTCGCCATGAAAAGGAGAACAATCGCAATAACGATTTCAACCAATACATTTAGCGCCCGCTTCCCTTTTTCCGAAAAACGATCTACTAGAAAATCTATCGTTATATGATCTCCTTTACGATGGGTCATGGCAAGCGCAAAAAATACGATTAACGCTGTACCGAGTTCTGTCATTTCATAGGTTCCTTTTAAAGGTTGGTTAAATAGGTTTCGGCCGAGGACATCAAACGTAATAATTGTCATGATCAATAGAAGAAATACATTCGCAATGATTTGCTGAAAATAGATGATTTTATCTAGTATTTTCTCCGAATTCGCTACTATTTTTCGCATCGTATTGTTTCACTCCTACTATTTGCCGCTTAATTCAACTGCTCGATCATATACTTCTTGCCCAGGCAATCCTCTTTCATTCACACTTTGGATCCAATTTTCGATCGTTGGATTAATATATTCACTCCACTCAGCCAACTCACGCTCTGATAATTCATAAATTTCTACGCCTTTTTCCCTGGCCTGCTCCACAGCATCACTACCAAATTGATCAAATACTTCTCCTGTTTGACTAGCCATTTTTTCTCCAGTTAATTCTTGAACTGCTGCTTGATCCGCTTCACTCAAATCATTAAAGACGTCCTCATTCATGACAACAAACATCGTCGTAGAATAAAAGTTTCCTACGGTTGCATAATTGATGACTTCATCTAATCCCCATGTTTTTACTGCTTCCCAAGGGGCGATCGTTCCATCAACAACACCTCGCTCAAGCGCCTCAAAGTTTTCATTCATTGGCATCGAGACAGCTGTTGCACCAAGAGCTTCGAGCCACTCACTCGTCTCTGGTGAAGGAGAACGAATCTTCATTCCCTTTAAATCTTCTATACTCTTAACCTGCTTATCTACCGTAAATAATTGACCAGGATCTGTTGTATACAACCATAATGGAACGGTTCCCGCATACTCATCGTTAAATTCATCAAACTCTTGAAATAGTTTCCACAAATTTGTAGAGCCATTAACGGCAGTATCTGCCATAAACGGAAGCTCCATTACCGATGTTAACGGAAACTCACCTGGGGTGTATCCATGTACACTTAAAGCAAAGTCCACTGAACCTGTCGCAGCAGCATCAAATTGCTCATCCGGGGCTGCCAAGGCTGCTCCAGGGTAAGATGTTATCTTTACTCTTCCACTGGTCTCTTCTTCTAAATCAGATGCAAATGCTTGAATCTCCTCTTCCATAAAATGTGTTGGTGGGAAAAAATGAGAGAAATCCAACTCATGCACCTCCCCATCAGTATTTGCAGAATCATCTCCTCCACAAGCAGATAACAAGATCATGGCAATACCAACTAATAGGATAATAAAATAGTTCTTATGAAAAGTAGACTTCAATATAATCACTCCTTTAATCATTAATCCCCCTAATACATAAGCGCTTTCACTAAATACTATATGACACCAAATTTATTTTAAGAATAAAAGAATAGGTGCCTGTCACCTGTAAAAAAATGTAAACAAAAAGCACCTCCATTCTTTTAATAAAGAGAATGTGGTGCTTAGTAGCTTTTATTGGTGATTCTTCGATAGCTATCTATTCCGTTAAACTTCTTCCCATAAATATTTATTTATTGGAAGATATAATTAGGCGCAATGCTCCATTATAAAAGGGCATCTCCCGATGGAACCCAAATTTCTCATCCCATTTTCCAGAGTGAAGATCATCCTTTAATCGATTGACAAGTTCTTCTTCAAGTTCTTCTGTTAAGAATCCCCAAGCCGATTGTGATAATCGCACCTCTTTTTCTAGGAATGCTTCTGGACGTCCATAAAATGCCTCTTGAAAGCCATCTTGACAGTCAAGAGGAATTGGGATTTCTTTTATATCGGCATCTTCACCTAATATTTTAGTAATACGCCCTATCTTCGGATAACGAGCCCTTTCAACCTCTATTAACTCAGAAAAATAATAAGAATTCCAGAATACATCGAGTGCATCTGGATCATATGTCATGATAATAACTTGGCCCTTGGTGACTCTCCGAAGCTCCTTCAATCCTGTTTCGAGATCTGGCCAATGATGGACTGTGAGCGTAGCCATGGCAGCATCAAAGGAGTCATCATCGAATGGCAAGGAGTCTGCTGTTCCAATAACCGCAGGAACCTTATTAGCTTTCACTCGCTGTAGCCTCATGGAACTCGAAGGCTCAACCGCAACAACATAACGGTCTGTAGGTTCATAGGATCCTGCACCAGCACCAACATTAAGCACCGTCTTCGCAGTTCCTAGAGCCTCCGATATATACTTTTCTATTCTAGGATCAGTCTGTCTATAATTGGAGTACTTCTTTCCATGTTCATCATAATTAAAACCTGGACTTTCGATTTTCATTTGATTCCTCCTTATTTAAGACTTCTACCAAATAATTACGTTTTCGTATTTTTTACTCCTACTTCTTCTTTATCATATAAATAAGAGTCAATTTTTCGTGTTCATCAATTCTTCCTTAGAAATCACACGCCAGCCATGAGCCTCAAGTTTCTCTACGGTTTCCATCTTAATCTTTTCTTCTTCCAACACAAGGGGGTGAAGAGAAACATAGCATTCATTGGAAGCATAATTGATGGTAACTTTTGCAACTTCATATCCATTATGAAAACCAGGATCGAACCCTGGGTCATCGATGATGTCTCCTTTAACAGGACGAAAGGTCGACTCAAATGTTTTCATCACGCATGTTGGTTTCGTTTCACTTGGTTCTTTGATGGACGATATAAAAATTATTAAATTAATTTTCATGGTTTTCTCCTGTTTTCTTCTGTCATTTAGAGTTATCTATTTATGATTTTTCCTTATGGAGCAAACGGAAAATAAGTAAAGGCAACTATGAATAACGCAAAAGTTCCAACCCAGAGATAAATAAGGCTAAACAGGATATCAAAAAAAATCAAACCCCATCTTTGCCATGATTGTTTATTTAATGCAGCTTTGACACAGCGATAGTTGATCATAATTAGTAAGTATATTCCTAATACGATAAACCCTGGTGCCACCCATTGCCCAACGGGTTCAGAAGATTCTAATGTCCGTTCCTCAAAGAACCCCGATTGGAACTTGATGATTTGACTTACAATAATAAAAATAACTGCGAGTAGTCCACCAATTCCACCGATCCATTTTTTCTCCAGTTTCGATGATCCAATCAACAAACACCAGCCAACAAGAGTAAATACAACAAAAATTAGATAATCAATAATAAATCTCCCCTTCCATATACCAATCAAGCGTTTCTTCGTTTTTCATATTTTTAAGGCACTTCCGCCATTTTGATGAAAGCTTCAAACAAATACGGATACTTTCCTTTTAAATTAGGAAAAGTCTCTCACTACCCACAATCATAGCAAACTTACTAAGGAGATAAAACTCATTTCGATCTCTAAAACTATTAATCGGAACCAATCTTTACAAAAAAATAATACTAGATTAATAATCAACAAGTATACTTAAGTTAATCATAAAATTCTACAAAAATAGACAGAAAGGAATTAATGATGGATATTTCGTTATTTTCTAGGTTTAATATGAATAATCTCCTTTCCTATTTCAACTATGCCAAGAGTAAAAAGCTAGCTCGAACAGATGATTTTATGAAATTTATGGAATTGAAAAGGATTATAAAAACAAACGCTTTAACTACCTTTTATCAACCAATATTTGATTTATTTACAAATAATATCATAGGATATGAAGCGTTAAACCGCCCACCAATGTCGAAGCAATTTCCGACGACAGAGAATTTTTACAGTTACATTGGGCAAACCAATCAAGTGTTTCAGCTTGAATTACTTTCCAGAAATTTAGCGATACAAAAGTTTCATAGTGAGGTTAAAAAACACCCACACCAAAAAGATCATTTACTATTTATTAATATACATCCTAACGTGTTAGTAGACTCTAAATATAGAAGTGGAGAAACATTAGAGCTTTTACAAAAGTATCAGATATCACCAAAACAGGTCGTTTTTGAATTGACGGAAAGAACAGCTGTAACGGATTTTCCAATGTTCGAACGTATTTTATCAAATTATCGTTCACAAGGATTTCGAATTGCAATCGATGATGCGGGAAGTGGCTTTAATAGCTTAAAAACACTGGTCCATTTGAAACCAGAATTCATCAAGTTGGATCGTACATTGATTGATAATATTCACTGCAATGCTTCGCAGCAGCAATTAATTCATTTACTCGTTGAATTTGCGCTGGAATCAAGTACGACCGTACTAGCAGAAGGTATAGAGAAGATGGAAGACTTACAATTTTTGAAGGAAAAAGGAGTCCATTTAGGGCAGGGCTATGGTTTAGCAATGCCAAGTCCACAATTTCAATAAAATTACATTAGGTCTGGTACACTAAAAATCATTTTTAGTGCCGGGCTTATTCACGGTCCAAAACTTCATATAATCCATACAATCCGTTTAAATTCCCTTTACATTCAACTGTTATGATTGCCTTATCAAAGATTAAGGAGGCAATAAAATGAATGCACGTGCAATATTTATTGATATGGATGGAACACTGCTAACAGCCTCAAACAATATTTCCCGACGTAATTTAGAAGCAATTTATAAGATTATAAATCAAGGCACCAAAGTTTTTCTGTCTACTGGCCGACATTATGAAATTACCGTTCCTTATCATCAATCACTAGGATTACAAACGCCAATGATCTGTTTAAATGGCGCCTCCATTCACGATGCATGGGCAGGTAGAACAATGCAGATGAGGCCTATCAAACTAGATGAACAACGTTTTCATCGTCTTACCGCAGAGATTGATTGTAATGTTATCGTTCATACAGCAACAGGATTTTACTGCAAGGAAATGAGCCCTGAAATAACAGAATGGGTGGAATCAGGTCAAACTTCTCCACGTTATATTGGCGATTTAAGACAGGCAAATTATCAGAATGTACTCAAATATAGTGTTCAAACAGGAAGACCAAGCCCAGAACTATCCTCTTTATTTAAAGATGATGCAAATGTCATTAATTGGAATAACGGGTTTGAAATTGTTGCTCGAGGTGTTTCTAAATGGTCAGCCATTCAAATATTACTTCGCGCATATGGAATTAACCCAAATGAAGTCGTAACCTTCGGGGATGGACCAAATGACATCGAAATGCTACGTCATGCAGGAGTTGGTGTGGCCATGGAAAATGCTAGTAAAGAAGTAAAAGATGCAGCAGATTATGTTACAGGACATCACCAAAACGACGGCTTAGCTGAATTTATCGAACGTTATCTTATTCAATCATTTGCTATTTGATTTGTGTAAAGTTATGTTTTGTCTAGAAAAAAAGAGGTTGCCACCAAAAGTTAGACTTTTGGGACAGCCTCTTTCTACTTATTTTTGATCAAAGTTAATACGCTAGCCCTTACTTGAAATAACAGCTTCAATACTTAGACTTCTATCAAATTTTTCTCCAGAATGAGAAGCTCCTGATCAGCTATTTTCCGTATAAACCTCCGATCATGCGATACAAATACTATGGTTCCTTCATATCCAGCGATAAACCTCTCTAATGCTTCAATCGCTTGAATATCTAGAAAGTTAGTCGGTTCATCTAATAATAGAATATTATATTCACCTAAAAAAAGCTGGCAAAGTTGTAAACGAATCGCTTCTCCTCCACTCAATGACGTCACATTTTTTCGTAAATCTGTCCCTACAAACTGCATCAAGTGTAAAACACTTCGTAAAAATCCTTCCTCATAATCAGAACGACTTTTCACAAATTCGAGAACTGTTTCATCACTGCTGAATTGATAACTCATTTGACGAAAATAACCGATTTTGGCTTTAGGTGAAATTGTTAGTCCTTTCCCTTGCTCCGCGATATGATGCAGCAACGTACTTTTACCACTACCGTTTGCACCTGTAATTGCTATTTTCTTGCCAAGTGGTAACTGGAAGCTTGTATCATTCAATAACATTTTATCCTTCAATTGAAGTGTTAGCCGTTCTGCCATAATGGGAAACTTATTATGAAGCTCCACTGACTTTGACTGGCGGAACACGATTTTTCTTTCTTCTTGGACCGCATCCACTTCCTGTAATTGTTCCATCCTTTGTTCAATCGCTTTTGCCGCCCGATGGACTGACTTTTGGCTAGTACCTTTCGATTTTGATTCAAACATCCGATTCGCTTTTGCCTTTGATTCTTTTTTTGACATGCTCCCGGCCTGCGCAATTTTTTCCGCTTTTTTCATTTTTTCTTGAGCGGCTTTTTCCAATCTACTTTTTTCTTTGAGGAATTGCTCATGTGCTTGCTGCTGTTGTTCCCGTTCTATTTGCTTCTGCTCTTTATATTCACTGTAGTTTCCTTTATATACATAGATCTCTCCATCACGTATCTCCCAAATCGTTGTAACGAGCTCATCTAGGACAGTACGATCATGACTGATTAACACTAGCGCTCCATAGTAATATCGTAATTCGTCTAATAAAAAGGAAATACCCTCTTGGTCTAAATGTGTTGTTGGCTCATCAATCAATAAGGCTTCATAATAGTTGGTAAATAACTGTGCAAGCTTTAATCTTGTTTGCTCACCCCCACTTAGCTGATCTGAATCCTTTGGTACGGCTAGTTTACCGACCAAGGCAGCATCCGCTTCGGTAGCAGTTGGCGCTTCCAATTGTTCAAAATAACCACAATCGACATGCCGATTTACAACGCCACTTGTCGGCTGGATTTTACCTACCAATAGCTTAAGCAATGTGCTTTTTCCTGCACCGTTTTTCCCAACGATTCCGATCCGATCAAATTGATGAATGGCTAATCGATTCGTTTTTATTACTTGTTTATCTAAATAAGTCACTTCAACATTTTCTAATTCAAAACATATTTGTTCCATAATTGCTACCTCCGAAATTTGTTGAATTTCGTATCGATAGCTATGATCGATACGAGTTGGTTTGCGTTAGTACCAAACTCGTATCAAAAGAAAAGTAACATCATCATGGTTATTTCCCCCCATTCCATAAAAGTCATAAAAAATCACAAGCAACTGCTTGTGATAGTGGAGTAAAAGGGAAAAGTACTATCCTCCAAAGAATAGAGCCTCAGTAAATAAGCCCACTTTCTCGTACAATAATAAAAGGAATTCTAGACAATAAAAAAGAAAGGTAGAAAACTCCGCCTTTCTAAACATGACATATTGTATCGCGATTCATTCTATTCGGCAGTAAGACTTACCGATTAAAAAATCGCTATTATATCAAATGAAGATTATAAAAAAGGACAGACTGATCCCGTTTACTCTGCATACACAAAACAGAGTCTTTGAACATATTAAATTACTGGCTCAAAGCTGGGAATCGTAGTCTCATAGCATGTGTCACCTTCTCATAATCCTCCTTAACGTATCAAAATTAATTACAAAAATTATTATATAACCTGCACAAATAAAAGTCAAAAAGAACTGAGGGGTCAGGTACATCGTCCCAGTTGCTTCTCGCTAAATTTATCTAACACAGGTGATAACGAAGTGGGACGGGGGGACTGACCCCTCGTCTCTATCTTCTTACTATTACTTTGCTTAGTCCCGAACCGATAACGGCAACGACTAATCCAACTACTGTTCCTGTGGTAATGCTACTTAGAACAGCAAATGTTCTTGTAATAATCGCATGGCCTATAGGAGGCAATTCACTTAAATTTCCTCCCAGAGTAGGTGCTGTAGGAAAAGCTTGATTCCACAAGAGTTGATGTGTAAGTGCAAGTAATATTCCGTAAAATACTCCTACGAGTAACAAGGCTATAAAAGGTTTGGTTGCTTTTTTAGCTAATACAACTACAATCCAAACGACCGGTGGAAAAAATACTAATAATGAATTTGCAAAGCTACCTGATTCAACTCAATTCAGATCATGTGCAATAACACGTGGAACACCCAATAACGCTAATAAGAATAATAAGCCAACTGAAATACCTAATTTATTCTTCATTTCTTCATCCCCTATCACTATTTAAATTTTGTGCCGTTCTTATCCGCACAACTATACAATACCGACAATTTCTTATATCCCACTTAACTAATTATTAAATATTTCTTAAATAGGGGTCAGGTACATCGTCCCATATAAAAATCACAAGTAGCTACTTGTGATTGTGAAGATTTAAAGGGAAATTATTTTTCATGTCATCCTCATATATTTTTACTATCTATCAAATATTACTTAGTAACTTCGTCATTTGCTATGATTAGATTTGGGTATAAAAGAGTAAAGATTTAGTGCTAGGTTTGTGAAAGCATATCATTTATGTCATTTCTCCAAGTGTGGTATTTCAATGTCATCTTAATCAAGCTTCAGGTACTACTAAGATAAGTTGCATAAGTTGTACTATCCTTCAACCAAGGAACGGTAAATTAAAATCTCATTATTATGTTCAATTATAATTAACATGGGAGCATCACCTTTTGTATATTCTCTGTCGTTTGTATCATAAATTATTGTTCCTTTTGGAAGTTTTGAGGCATAAAAGTTTCGATACCACAATGTATTAGTAGTCTGTTTTTTAATCTCACCAATTTTGTCTCCCTTAGTATATTCCTTACTTTTAATCCATTCTAAATCGGAAGCATTTGAATAGATAAGCCCATCTAATTTCAGAATGTCTGCATTAGGATTGCCATTTAAAATTTCCTTTGCTGTGGGATTCCCCAAACCAAAGTGAGGAAAGGAACCAGTTAAACTTAAAACGGCTAATAAAACTATAAATAAAGATAAGCTAATAAATATGGCAACTTTTCTCCACAAAGTGATTTTCTCCCCCCCCACCTAATATTCATTGAGCTCTACCTTGAGTAGTAGTAAAAATTTATTTTCTTATTCCATTATCCAGTTGCATTATATCAAAAATTTTTTCATACAGAAAAAGCATTTACCGATTAATCCGAATAATTAAATCACAAAACTATCAATTGAAAGGCTAATAAAAATAATTGTCCATAACACTATCATTTCAAAATATAGCTTTTTATATTTGGACCACTTCTCTTTTCCTTCATCAAAAACCTTAGTTACTTCTCCGAATAGAATTATTATAAAGATGGTAGGTATAAATACTAGCAATTTAATAAGATGTGCTTTTTGTTGTTCAGTCTAATATTCATATCCTAATGTAGATGAATAGACAATCACACAGTACAAAATCAAACAACCAATATATCCAATTAATCTTAATAAAAACTTTTTACGTTGCAAATTACCCCCCCTAAAAATAATCGCTTATAAAAAAAACAGGAATAATCCACTTGACGATTCCTGTTGTTGTTTTAAGTAATGCACCCGCTCGTGCAATAAAAATATTCAATTATTCACCTTTTGGTTGTTTGTAGGAATATTGAATCAAAAACCCAAAAAACTAATGCAGCCAGCATAGCTGTAATATAAAAACCTATTGATATTAAAGGATTTTCCCCAAATAACACAATAATAGCGATTGCTGAAGCTATAAAAGCCCCTATTGCATATACTATAAAATTTATAATATGATATTTCTTAGGATTCTGATTTAACTTGAATTGAATCGGAGTAGCAAATAATGCATAGAAAATAAAGTAAAAGATTGCAAACACTATAATTGCTATATAGTGGAAATTAGTTGTTGCAATCGTAGTGATTATGCTAAGTGTCAATGCAGCACAAATTGAACATAGTAGGGAACGAGACACCATATTCGAATCTATCCTTATTTTACTTTTTACATTCATTATAAAATCACGTCCTAAAAACTCTTATTAAACAATCGCAACAGCTAGTTAAGAGTTACCAATTATCCCCATCATTACCTAATTTGTTTCTAGTTTCATCCAATGTTTTTTCTGTATATATCCTCTCTGAATCACTTGCATTTTTTGCTCCGTTTTGTGGGTCAATTTTCAAATTCTTTTTCTTCACTATCAAATCAATTGCAAAACCAATGATTAGTATTCCGACAAATATTATAAGTAATAACATCCATAATTGCATCCTTTAACCTCCAACTTTTATTCACCCTAAAAGATATAATCCGCGTCTTTACCTGAAAGATCTTCGTTACTGATAATAAATCCACCTATTCTTTCTTACTTATTCCTATTTAGTATTACTACTTCATAAATGGATCAACAGCGCATTTGCTTTATTAAAGGAAAGCTTCATTGTCATTTAAGAAGAAATATTAGCTTCATGTGCAAAGTTCGCGCTAGCCCACTCACCTTCGCTCTTAAATAACTCATGTACAGCTTCACGGTCCGTCGGAGGTTCATCTATCCAATTTAACAGGGTACGAATAATAGATTCTTTATTTGGGAAGTAGTGGATAAAGACTTCAGATTGCTCATGAAGTCGTGTCGTCCAAATCTGAGAACGCACCATCACCATTGAATAGTATGTTCGAATGAGTTTACGAGCGAAGCCTTGTGTAAATGTTTTAAAATCTTCGTTAGAAGCTGTATCTAACCTATTTAACGTCCGATTTAGAGACTCAGAAATATCACCATTGAAGCGAATTGCTATCTCCGATGTAAGTTTGTACGGACCAAACCGTTCTCCTATATCTTCTCCGTACACACAAACACAGATTTCCTTTAGAAATGCATTTTCGTAATAATTTGCAGGGTCAATCGTATAGTCGTAATATGCAACAGCTATACCAACATCACGAACCAGAGAACGATACTTTTGAGAAAGTTCTCCAGCAAGTTTCTTTAATTCAGCCAATTTATCGGAACTCAATTTGCCATCAAACATAGCGATAAGGTCTAAATCTGATTTAAAAGCAACAGCTTCACCTCTGGCTACGCTACCGTACAAATAAACACTATGCAATTGTTGATGAAACAATTTTCTAAGACTCTCGACAGATTCACGAATGCAAGGTACATAGACTTTATCAATTTTATCTAGACTAACATCGCTTACAATATATCCATTAGAGTCTAGACCATATCCAGCTCTTAAAATCGCCATTTCTATCTCCTCCCTCTTTCCTTACTCCAGCAGTTCAAGATCTTTATACTTCTATACTAACATAATATTCAAAAATATCATTGGGTTTTTGTATATAGAAAAAGACGACCATTTTTTTAAAAGATCGCCTTGTTTAATACTTGTCCCGTCTAGCTTAGCAACGTTTAAACTATTCAACGGGTATCCAAATTTCCATCTCATATTCATTGGTTTCTTCTTTGCCGAACATATCAGCCTTTACTATTTCTATTTCAGGCATTCCTTCTTTTATCGTATAACCTTCCTTGTCAAACACCATCCATAGTTCTCCATAAGTATTTGGAATCTCCTTAGAAGGACCGACATGTTTGAACACTACATATTTTTGTTTTGGGAAAGTATGTAAGGTCAATCCTTTTTCAATTTTATGGAAGTCAACAGATTGCATCTCAATTCCACAGGTATAAAAGTAATGGTCACTTCTTGGAGGTAAACATACTCCTACAATTTCATCTATATTACCTTTTGAGATAAATTTTTGTGATTTTGCCCATAATTCTGGGATTGGATAAACAATATCACCGCTCCATTTTCCTGCAGCACTATACCCAACTAATACAAATGAATTCCTTATAATTTCTCGAAAAAACATAATTAATCCCACCTTTTTATATAACAATATTCACTTGCTTCATAGTAAGTATAGTGAACAATTATATGCTATTCCTGTTTTTTCTTGCTTTTTACAAACCGTTTTATTGAAAGTTACCTGTATCAATTAAATTAACTTTCTTCGTTTATAATCGTACGTATTCATTAAACTTTGTACCTATTCTTGCGCTTGTCCATTCCAAAACGAATAAGTTTTTAGCAAAAATGGGTAACTCTTTTTCATATCCACAAGATTCCTTAGTTGTCTTTCCTATACAAACAAAATTCCCTTACATAAACTGTATTAATTGTATGAAAGAGAGGTTATTAACTTGCGAAAATTATTTAAGGCAAGATTAAAAGGTGAAAATGAAGTTCCTCCTGTACAAACTAATGCTTTTGGTTTTGCAAAATTCGTAGTCGCTAATAAAAGTAGAACTAAGATTAAGTTTACACTTGAAGTTAAAAATATTGAAAACTTCGTTCAGGCGCACATCCACTTTGGCAGACGTGGTGAAAATGGACCTGTAATAGTATTCCTTTTTGGTGCTGACTTAGAAACACTTGAGGAACAAAATGGTATTACGACAAGAAAAGGCGTAGTTACAGGAACTATTACGGATGACGATATTGTAGAAAATGACGTAGGTGTAGAAACTGTAGAAGATTTATTGACATTAATGGAGCAAAAGTTAACCTATGTAAATGCTCATACTGAACAAAATCCAGCAGGTGAAATTAGAGGTCAAATTGTACCACTTTAATTTTCTACGGGTTGAGGGGTCAGACCCCTCGTCCCAGTCCCCTCGTCTCTAATTCCAATAGCTGTTTTTTCATTTCTATTCCTCCTCGGTAGCCGGTCAGTGATCCATCCTTTGCTACTACTCGATGACATGGTACGGTAATTAAAATTGGATTCGCTCCAATTGCCGCTCCTACAGCTCGAACTGCAGTTGGTTTATCGATTGCTTTTGCAATGTCGGAATAGGATTTCGTTTGTCCATAAGGTATTTCACGCAACGCATGCCACACAGCTAGCTGAAAATCTGTTCCATTAAAGTCAACTGGACATGTAAAAGTTTTACTATTTCCTTGCAAATACTCTAGGATTTCATTTGCATAAGGCTTTAGCTTCTCCACGTCTTCCACGATCGAACCTTCGGGGAAATGCTTCTGCGCCCAATCTGTTAACTCTTCGAGGGATTTATTCTGCGAACCTACAAAACATAGTCCATTAGTAGTTGCAGCAATATACATATTCCAATCCTTTTCTTTTAACAATGTCCAATAGATTGCACCTTGATCTGTCTTCATTTACTTTCCCTCGCTTTTTTAGATGTTTTTTGATATAACTGGCGAAAATGCGCTGGTGTTTGTCCCGTTTTCTTTTTAAAGAGCGTTGTTCGGAATACCAACACATATGGAGATATCTGTAATAGCTTTATTTGTTTATAGCAAATATTCCTTAGCAGCTTTTATACGTAATTCTTGTACAAACTTAACAGGAGTTATCCCCTTTACTCTTTTAAACGTTCGATGTAAATGATAGGGACTCCCATGAGCGATATCCGCCAACATAGCTAGTGTGATTTTTTCTGTAAAATTGCTTTCAATATATTCGGTGATTAGAGCCACCCATTCCTGATCAGGTAACTTTTCATTGGTTGGCTTACAACGTTTACAAGGACGAAAATTATTAAAGATGGCTTGTTGTGCGGTATGAAAAATACGTACATTTTCTTTTCTTGGAATTCGCGATTTACATGAAGGCTTACAAAAAATGCTAGTAGTTTTACCGCATAGTAAAATTGATCATTGTAAATAGCATCATTCGTTATGATCGCTTGCCACATTTCATCTGTCATCACTTCAACGTCACACGACATATCCCTATCCGTCATATTTCTCACCTCTACTGTCATTGTATTCCCTCTACAAGAAGATTGGAAGACCTCCGAGATATAATAGCAAGATATCAAAATAGAACATAGGGGTCAGACCCTCTGTCCCATTCATTGCTGCCAAAACCGTGGGACGAGGGGTCTGTCCCTTCGTCCCACCAATCCAAGATATAATAGCAAGATATCAAAATAACGCTTGTGGTAAGATAAGTCCATAGAAGAATAATGAGTAAAGGAGGTTGAAGCAATTATGACGTGGTATGAAGCTCAAGATGATATCGTAATTCCATTACCTCATGACTTTGATATACATATTAATATGGACTATTTAACTAGAGAAAAGAATGAGTTGCTGTATGAAATTGATGATGGAAAAATTAGAAGAGCGGTAGCCATTGGGAATACTATGTTTCTGTTGCAGATCAGCGTAATCGACAATAAGGAAATGGTTGTTGAGGTTTTAAATGAAGATAAACCTATAGAAAGATGGCAACGGGAAGCAATTGTGGCTTATATTCGTGAATGGTTTGACCTAGATACAGATTTAACACCATTTTATGATATGGCCAAAACAGATCCATTACTCCATACACCGGCTGAAGATTTTGTTGGATTACGAATTATAGGGATCCATGACCTATTTGAAGCGTTATGTTGGGGAGTAATTGGCCAACAAATCAACTTAACATTCGCCTATTCTTTAAAGAAACAGTTTGTCGAGCAATTTGGTGATTCCCTTGAGTGGAATGGAAAACAGTACTGGATGTTCCCATCTTACGAGAATATTGCCCAATTAACACCCTCAGATTTAGAAACAGTTAGAATGACCGTAAAAAAACGGGAATACATCGTTGGTATAGCCCAATTAATAGCAAGTGGAGATTTATCCAAGGAAAAATTATTAAACATGGACTTTAAAGATGCAGAAAAAGCTTTAATAAAAATTCGAGGCATCGGTCCTTGGACAGCCAATTACGTGCTTATGCGCTGCCTTCGGTTTTCAACAGCATTTCCAGTTGATGATGTAGGACTGATTAATTCCATTAAAGCCTTACAAAATATGGACCGAAAGCCAACGAAAGACGAGATCCTAAAAATAGCATCACCCTGGAAGAACTGGGAAGCATACGCAACCTTCTATTTATGGCGTGTACTTTATTAATGGGACGAGGGGTCTGACCCTTGAATAATTTATTTCGTTTCACAAATCCTAAAGGGACATTCGTTTATAGAAAGGAAGAATCCTATGAAAAATAATAAAACTAATGCGAAAAAACGATTTGGAACGATAAAATCTTATCAAGAAATCAATAAAGATATTGCTAAAAATAAACAACAACCTGTTCCCCAACCGAAAGATTATGATGAGATTGAGTATTAGGGATTGACCTGATACGACAAGGTATAAAATAATACCAATTTACAGCTCTGCAATTACTAAATTAGTTCCCTGATCACTTCCAAGGAAATTTCGCATACTAGTACTACCACCTAATCGATCTTCCAACACTTCCCTTAAACAATGAAGGTTGACCGCTAGGTGGTAGTTTTTATCGTAGCCCATATAATCATCAAAATTCTATCTAAAAAGAAATCCGTATCCTAGTCCCTTCACCCAATTTACTTTCCACCAAAATTTCTCCACCATGGGCTTCCACAATTTGTTTTGCAATGGCTAATCCTAGCCCGCTTCCTTTATGTTTTTCCCCTGTATTCGTCCCACGATAATACCGAGTAAACAAATTTTTTATTTCTTCTTCGGCAATACCATTACCATTATCCGTTATGATAATGTGAATGTGATCTCGTTGGTTTTCAATGGCAATTTGAATATTGGTATCTGGCGGGTTATGAACAATAGCATTGTAGATTAAATTCATTAAAGCACGTTGCATCAAGGTTCTATCAACTTTGAAACGATACATTTCTATTTCAGTCGAAAAATCAAGATTGGTTTCCTCGTATAAGGGATGATTTAAAATCTGGATAACCGAGTCCCTTACGATTTCAATTAGATCTTCTTCCTCTTTTTGTAATGGAAAAGAAGTACTTTTTAATTTATAGGTTAGATTTAGATCTTCAATAAGGTGTTCGATATAGTCCGATTTATTAAGAATGATATCGACGTATCTTTTCTTTTCAGATTCATCGAGATCGTAATCCTGAAGCAGTTCAGAATATCCCTTGATAGAAGCTAGCGGGGTTTTTATATCATGCGTAATATTCGTTACCCACTCCTCCCTTGTTTTTTCCATTTTTCCTCGTTCCATCTCATTGGACTTTAAGGTAGAAGCTAATACATTTAAATTTTGAAAGACACTTTTATAAATTCCTTTTGGATGATATACATTACTAAAATTACCTTTAGCTAAATTTTGGATACCATCAGTTATCTGTACAAGTGGTTTAGCTAGCCGCTTACTGAAAAAGTAACCAAACAACAATGCTATAAAGGTTACAACAATTACAACCATTGATATAATTTGAATACTATCTCGTATCAATGTTTCTCCCCGGAAATAAAAGTTCGCCTTCCCAATGACCTCTTCCGGAAATCCCATGATATAGCTTAGATCACGGTGGTCCTTTTCTAGCATCCCTACAAAAATCGTTGAGTTTGCAAGTGCTCCAGTAAACTTATGATAGTGAATTAAATTAGCCGGGGTATAATGGCTAGGTGCACTAATCGGTTTAAATGCACTATAGATCTCAGAACCGTTTTCATCGAGTACCTGAATCCAAATATCACTTTCTTCTAGTTCGGCTAACTTCAGTTCAGAAATGGATACCTCACCCTTCTCAACCTGAATATCGTCCGCAAAATCCAAGGTATAATGGCTTGGATTTTGATATGGCAAAATAAGATCCTGATCAATAAAATTACCACGGACTAAGGATATATTAATAATGAGAAACACAATAAACGATAACAACAGGCTTAACAACAAGTACGCGAGAAATTGGGTGGTAATTTTCCATTTCATGAATGATTCCCTCTAACTTGTAGCTTATATCCTAGCCCTTTCACTGTTTTAATCCATTTCGGATGACTTGGATCATCTTCAATTTTTTCTCTTAGTCTTCGAATATGGACCATAATCGTATTGTCGAGTCCAATATAGTCTTCTCCCCAAACTGCTTCACAAATTTTACTCTTACTAAAAATTTGGTTCGGGTGATTTGCTAAATAGATTAGTAATTGCAGTTCCTTTGCTGTAAGTGTGATAGATGAATCTCTCTTTTTCACCTCTCCCGTATTCGGGAAAATCATGACATCTCCAAAGGCAATATTCCGATCTTCACTCTTTTGTTGTGTAACATAGTCATTTCTTCTCAATTGTGCCTTGATACGAAATAGCACTTCTTTGGTACTAAAAGGCTTTGAAACATAATCATCTCCACCAATGCCAAGGCCAAGCAGCTTATCAATTTCGTCCGATTTTGCTGATAGAAATATAATTGGTGCGAAGGTAATCTTTCGCATTTCTTGGCAGACCTCATAGCCCTCGATATCTGGAAGCATAATATCGAGAACGATGATATCTGGATTATTTTTTTCACAAAGATCGATTCCTTCTTGACCAGTCGTTGCCTTGTCAATCTGCTGAAAGCCATCCTTCCTTAACACGGTTTCTAGTAGATTTAAGATATCAACTTCATCATCGACTAGTAATACTCTCTTTTCCGATATACCTGGTAATGACATGGTTAAGCTCCCTTTCTAATATCCTATATTGTTATAGTACATCTTTTGTTCGGAAACGTAAAAACCCCATGAAAACTGCAAGCAAAAATAAACTAATTGAGACAATAAGCATGATGAAACTTTTCCCACCCATATCCAATATATCGGACATGGATGAGACGACTGGATAATCCCATGGATAATAAATCCAATACTTCTCTGAATTAGCGACAAACATGGCCGGAAAAGCAAGTCCTGCACCAATTACCATCGGAACACCAAAATGGGTAAATCGGTAACTCATATAAAAGATAACCCCAATAATAGTGAAGGTTGAAAGAAATAGAACACCAAATCGTTTTGCCATCCACCAGAAAGGAATGGAATCCATACCAAGGACCATCGCTGCCAAGATAATACCAACATAAAGCAGCACCAAACTATATACGATAACTCCCATGCCTACTAATAGTTTTGATGCATACACTTTTCCCCTCGCTACTGGCAATGCTAATAACTGCTTCCAGTTATTATTGCTATGTTCCATTCTCGCCATCATGGCAAGGACGACGGTAATGATGAGGGGCAAAATCAACCAGCTGTACACTGACATACTTCCCTGATACAACAGTGTTAGAAAGCGATTTTCCATTTCCTCTGCTCCATCCATTGTGGCAAAATCCAAGCCTTGAAAGATGGCAAACATCGTTAAAATGGTTGTTGTCAGGATAATTTTGGATCGCTTTAATTTATATAATTCCACGTTAAGTAATGTCTTCATCCAGATTTTCCTCCTTACAATATATCTTTCTGTTTAAATTGCCACATGCCAGCGAACAAAAAAATTGCCATCAGAATGAAGTTGCTGCTCAGCACCTCACTTATTTCCTCATAAACCAAACCATCTGTGAAAAACGTAAATGCATACGGGTATAACTCTGCTACGTCTGGAAATTGAAATATTAAGGTGGTTGAAAAAATAACTCCAGCAAACCCAATCACAATCGAGATTATCTTATTTTTAAAGAAGGAACTTAACCAATTGTGTAGACTAGCAACAGCTAAAATCATTAGCATTTGTTTTCCGACATATATTCCATAGCTACCCCAATCAACTTGTTCCGGAAAACCCATGATATTCCCAACCAAAACTAGTCCTAGCATATTTAATAAAATGAGTAGCACGCTATAAAACAAACCTGCAAGAAACTTTGAAAAGTAAACTTCTCCCCGGCGAACAGGTAAACTTAATATTTGCTTCCAGTTATTTTGACTTTCTTCAACATGATAGATTATGGCATAGATTATTCCAATAAACATCGGTAAAAAGATTCCCCATCCAAGTATGCGATGATTTTCTAATAAGAGTAGATCCCAAGAGGTGTAGCCAGGTTCTGCCGTATCGAGTAGGTAATCATATCGGATACTAAAATCCAAAAACATTGCCAACGTGGTCCCGGCTGGAATAACGAATAAAAAAAGCCAGATCCAGCCTTTTTTTTGCTTATAGATTTCTAGCCAGATCAATGCTGCCAGCTTCATAAAATCTCCTCCTTGCCTGTAATTGATAGGAAGATTTCCTCTAAGGAATGTTTTTTCATCATCAATTGATGTACATCATATCCGTTACTAATGAGCTCTCGGTTAATTTTTGCAGGTTGAAGATTAGGATCAAAATAAAGGAAACGTTCGTCACCTGTATAAGAAATACCAATATCGTTTAAAAAGGCTTCTACTTCCACTCTCGGTTCAACTTCCATTTGAATTACTGCTTTTTGTTTTCCTCGTAAATCATCCATGGTACCTTGAAATAACAATTTTCCATTGTTAATAATACCAACATGGGTTGCCATTAATTCGATCTCACTTAAAATATGACTGGATATTAAAACAGTTATCCCATATTCCTTGGGCAGGTTTTTGATCAGTTCGCGAATCTCAATAATACCTGATGGATCCAATCCATTGGTTGGCTCATCCAATATAAGCAGTTCTGGATTACCAAGAAGTGCTTGGGCAATGCCAAGACGCTGCTTCATGCCAAGCGAGAATTTTTTTACCGCTTTGTGCTGTACATTTGTTAATTTCACAATTTCCAACACACGAGCGATTTCGTTTTTTTCAACCCCTAGTATTTTCCTGGTAATCTCTAGATTTTCACGTGCCGTTAAATGTGCATAATAGGATGGTGTTTCCACCATGGAACCGATACGTTTTAAAATTGCTAGGCGATCTTCTTTAATCGGCTTCCCAAATACTTTCACATTTCCCATTGATTCCTTAATTAATCCTAGTAGCATGCGAATTGTTGTCGATTTCCCAGCTCCATTCGGCCCTAGAAATCCATAAATTCCGCCTTTAGGAACCTGTAAATTAACGTGATCTACTGCCATGAATTTTCCAAATTTCTTCGTTAAATCTCTAGTTTCAATAATATAAGTAGTCATCATTTCTCCTCCATTGTTTTCAATACATTCATTCTACCTCCTGTACCTTAACTCATAATTTTCCGTACCTTAAATAAACCTTAAAAATAAGAACATTACATTCAATCGCTGTTGCAATAAATGGCATGTTTATGCTACATCATCCATTAGCTTCACAAATATCAAGTAAATATGTTCGACTAAATCATTGACTTAGATTCAATTTATTGGTATTACGAGAATAGAGATATACATAATGAATGGGTGGGATTGAATTGTCTAAAGCGGATAATATGCTTGCGATTTTATGGTTATTACGTTCAAAAAAACGCATAACAGCGCAGAATTTGGCAGATGAACTTGAATTGAATATTCGTACGGTATACCGGTATATCGATGCTCTATGCGCAAGTGGTGTACCGATCATTGCAGATTCTGGACACCATGGTGGCTACCGATTATTACATGAGTTTGTAGAAGCACCATTGTTTTTTAACTCTGATGAACAAAAAGCCCTTGTACACGCTGCCCGTTTTGCGCTTGGAGCTGATTATCCTTATGGAGATGCACTTGATCAAGCGATATCAAAATTAAAGAAATATACAAATGATGTACAACGGGATGCTATTGAACGTCATTCCGCTGGATTAGATGTGATTCAATCTCCATTCACTCAAACATTACAGCCTGTCCTCGAGGATATTGAAAAATCGGTAGCTAGCAGCCTTACCCTTGAAATCATCTATCAAAAAGAACATGACCCGGAGTCATCAGTTCGTTCGCTTGACCCTTATGGACTCGTTTTCTGGATAGGAAAGTGGTATGTGGTGGGGCACTGTCACTTACGCAAAGCAGTCCGAAACTTTCGAGTCGATCGAATTCATGGATTACGTCTAACAGATAAAACCTTTGAGCGACCGAAGCATTTTGAGGCAAAAGAATTTTTCCTTAAAAATCTCCTTCCTACTAATAATCCTAAGGAAGAGCTTATTGATATTCGCATAGAAGGACATCCACAAACACTAAAAGACTTACACAATAATTGGTTTCTTGAACAACTTGAAATTGAGTTTAGGGATCATGAGATTTTCTTTCAGTTGGATAAGAAATCAACTATCGTTTTTTTACCACATATATTACTTTCCTATGGAAAGAGCCTAAACATACTCGAGCCAAAATTTTTAAAAGAAAGATTAGTAGACATCACGGCTGACCTACATGACTATTATCAATCCCATTAAACTTCACTGACAGTAGATGTCAGTTATGGTGTAGTACACTTAAGTCACAACAGTTTGTTTATTACCCAAAACCATAAAAAATATCTAAAAGGAGTGTATTAACATTTATGCGAGTACAAACATTGGACTTATATGACTATCATAGGTGGGCGAATCAGCACGTTTTTGACCATTTGAAAGCTTTTTCTACAGACGTATATAGGAAGGAAATTCAAAGTGTTTTCCCTTCCATAGCGGAGGTTTTCGCTCACATGTATTTGGTCGATAATATTTGGTTCTCGGTAATGAAAGGCGATTCGAATGAGGAATTGACCGAAATAATTTCACGTACACAGAAGGAAGTAGAAGGGAAAAGCCTTGAGCAAATGGAATCCATGTTCCAACAAGTTTACGAGCAATGTCAAGACTTCCTTAAAAGTCAAGATGACTTGGATAAAATTATAATTTGTGAACATCCTCAATTTGGGCGTTTGGAAACACCACTTTCACAGTTGGTTCAGCATGTTGTCAATCATGGGACTTATCATCGCGGAAACATAACAGCTATGCTGAGACAGATGGGACATGAAGGTGTACCAACTGATTACGTTTTTTATCTATATACCTTGTCCTAGGTCAATCCTGACGATTAGTTGGTTTAGTCAATTGTGACTTCACCAATCTTATATCTTCCGTCGGGCAGTTTTTCTTCCATTTCTAGCTGGATTCCTGGCTTCATAGTTTCTGGATCTAGGATAGCTACTAATAGTTGATAAGTGCCTGCAGTAATTTCATTAGAAATATCTAGGTTAGCTACCTCTGTATGCTTGCCTGGCAACCATGCTCTTATATCAATGCCATCGAGCAATTGTTGATAGACGATTTTTCCGTCTTGATCTGCTAAGGATAGTTCTACTGGCCATGGGAAATAGAATGGGGCTACTCCCCTATTTTCCCATTGCATGGTTACTTCGGTTTTGTTAACCGATGTTTGTATTAAACGAAAGTGATAGCCAATTTTGTTTAAGAATTGATTGATTCTAGCTTGTAGTTTACCATCGGTTGGATAATAGGTAGGTGAGCTTGGACCTAACCAGCTAACATGCGTTGCTTGTAATTGCTCCATTACCCTTAGGAACTTAGAAGTAGAAAAATAGTCGCTCCAATCGTCTGTTGGTGCAAATTCTCCTCCGATTGGACGAGACTTCCATGCATCAGGCATGGCTGGATTTTGTTCATTTGTTAACCAAAATTCATAGCCATCGTTAATCCAACTCAAGAACTCTTCAATAGTATGATCATACCTACCAAACATATCATTATACAGTCCCATCTCGTTATTGATTGCAATCTGATGTGGTCGTCTCATCAATAAAATTTTGTTCTTAAAATTATCTGTATAATGATTGACATATGTTTCGGCTGTCGGAAGCTTCGGAAAAGGAATATAAATGCCGTCTTCTTGAAGAGTATGCCATTCCCCCCAATGTCCTAAGCTTCCAAGTTCAACAAATGCAATAGCTGGTTCATGATCATACTTTTCCGCTACTGCTTCAATTAATTTTTTATGGTAATCAATTAACGTATTGTTGTAATAATTAGGGCTAAATCCACTGCCCCACTCATGCTTATACCAAGTGCCATCTTGATTGATTTCCTCATACAACCAATCTGGGATATCCATATGTGAAGACTCTCTTGGGTAGTCAAGCACTACTCGAAAGATTAATTTGATGTTTTGATTTTTCCAATATGTTAATCGAAACTTCTCTTCAATGCTTTCAAAATCATAAAATCCTTTTTCAGGTTCGAGCTCCCTCCATGTGAGGTTAGCATATACTAGCGAATGAGGCTGTGAATACGGGCCACCATCGGCGGGAGGTGCAAAGCCCATAAAAGGATTCACCGTCACTTCTTCCACTTGTGAACTAGGGAAAAATGTTTTATTAAACATGATGATGAATACGACAACTAATAAAATGATCACTATAAGTACATTCATTTTTTTCACATCCATTTCCCTATGCCGCATAATCCCCATTGTAATTAATGAGGGACACATCTTTCACGCCTTCTACCGCTGATATTTTGTTTACGAAGGCAGTATTATCGCCCTTGATTTTCATTTCGATGGTTAGCTTAGTGAAGTCATTTCGGACAACCTTTGATTTTAAGCTATGCTTGATTTTCCCTAGTTGGTACTTAACGGATTCCGTGGCCGCTTCTTCATAATGAATGATCAATAAAAAGATTTGGTTTGTTCCTTTTCGCCTTGTCATTAAAAAGACTACTAATCCTATTAGAATGGAGCCAAATATCGCTAGTATGTACACGCCAGCACCAATTGTGATGCCAACCGAAATTGCCCAAAACATAAAAATAACATCCATTGGATCCTTAATTGCTGTTCTAAATCGAACAATACTTAAAGCCCCGACCATTCCTAAAGATAGCACGACATTTGTACTGATTGTCATGATAATCAGTGTGGTTATCATTGTCATCAGTATTAGCGTTACATTAAATGTATGGCTATATACCACACCGCGAAACGACTTTTTATATATAAAGAAAATGAACATACCAACAGCAAATGCCATCAATAATCCTATCACGATACTTTGTAACGGAATACTTCCTATCATATTATCCTCTAGAAAATTGCTATTAAAAATATCATTGAAATTTAATTGGTTTTCCATATTGCTAGCCCCTTCTTTCTATCTTTCAAACATTGTTTCGTTTCACTTTTTTTCACCTTCAAATCCGTTTAAAGTATTCAATCTTCTTGCCATTTCTTGAATGATGTGCCCTTTCGCTTCTACAGGCTGTGCACAATACGTAAAGTAGCCAAAATTTCTACAGTAATAACGGAGTCTTCCAAAAGCTACTACTAGTCCAATTAACCCAGAAATAAAGCATGATAATCCATAGCTTCCAACTAACACCGTAATTGGTGCGGTTATTAAACTAACCAGCAGATAACTGGAAATAACAATCAGAGCCCCTTTTCTGTCATCAAAATAAAGTAAAATTTGCATAACGACAAACATTATAATGAAAAAATAATTTCCAACGGTAACAATATTAAAAATGTCGACCTGTTCAACTGTAATTGGCAATAGACTCGTGCCAATAGCAATTGCACAGACGGTAAAAAACAGTTGAAATTCCATGATGAACACGATCTCTTTCGATAACACGTTAAACATTTTCATATGTGCATTTTGGATCTCTTGATAAGAGGATGACCCAATCACTTTGTCGTAAAAGGATTTATATTTATTGTAAAAGGCAGTCTCAACTGTTAGAACAAAAATAATCATCGCTGGTAGAATGGTTAGGAATGCATAGAAGAATGGGACATCAAATAATGGTGCCATCACGTACGTGTCACTGACAATCATTTGTAAGTCGCTTCCCCAGATCATAAAAGCATGAATGAACAAACCAAACGTGTAAAATAGTCCCACAAAAAATAAGGACGGGTATTTCGAGAAATACGTTAGAAAGTTAAAATATTGCTCATTATTAATAGGAAAACGTTTTTTAATACTGTTAATAAAGAAAAGCATAAGTAACAAAAAGCCAATATTAACGCAAATAATTAAGTGGGTTGCGGTTAAATAGTCAAATGCGACATAGCATACCCAAATAGCGGCGATAGAACTTAGTACACCAACTAAAAATCCCATGATGATTTGCTTGTAGTATTTTAGCGCTGAAATGTACATCATTAGTCCCCAAATAATAATTAACTCGATTAAAAATAAATAAGCAACTAGCTTAAACATGAAATCCAGTGGGGATAACAGAAAAAAGACAGCACCAATAACTCCCCCGATTACGACTGTGACAGCAATCATTCCATATAACGAGGACAAAATATTTTCCTCTTTATTCTCATAAATTTGATCGGCGAGATATCTTGTGCCAACCATGATGAAGCCACTGGTTATAATTTGTGAAAAGACAAAGCTATACAACATTCCAGCAAGAAACAGCTCTCTTTCATAGTAGGGAGTACTCGTTAATTCAAGAAATTGCTGGGCGACTGTTAGGAGTAAAATACACAAAAACAATGGACCTGTAATAACGATGGAAGAGAAAGTAAATGCTTTTACCCCTCCAAAAAAGCTTTTATCTTTCACTAATTTTTTTAGTTGTATCCCAACTCCTGCCATTCCGCAACCCTCTTTTTTTATAAATTTTTTTGTAATCATCTATAAATGTAGACTTTGCATAGAGGGCCTCTACTCTCTTCTGGCCGTTTGTTCCCATCACACTTCGAAGGTTTGGATTTTCAACTAGTTTCATAATCGCTTCTGCTATCGCTAAATAATTCATCACAGGCACAACGTATCCTGCTGACCCATAGCCATCATCTAAGCCGGTAATCAATTCCCTACAACTTCCTACATCCGTACAAACGAAGGGTTTTCCACAAGCCAGACCTTCTAAAATCGCCAATGGTTGACCTTCACTAATACTAGTTAGGACCAAAAGATCCATTCGTCCAATATGCTCCTTTATATTGATGGATCCGGTAAAATAAACGTCATCAATCCCGAGTGAATGAACAAGCTGTAGACATTCCTCATAGTATTCTAAATCCTCTTCATATGGTCCAAAGATGAAAAACTGCGCATGTGGCACCTGCTGTTTGATAATTGCGTAGCTGTGTAGCATCGTTTTAATATCTTTAATCGGAACGACACGTACAATAGCACCAATGTTGATGTACGCATCATCCTCCTTTGTTTTCTGAGGTAAGTGTCTATAATCCATAGCATCCACCCCATTAGGAATGATCGATATCCTCTCTTCCTCACAGCCAATCTCTATTTGAATCTCTTTATTTTTAGTAAATAGACTAATAACTTCATCCGAATAAGAATAGGCACAATTGGATAACGAGTAAAAATACTGAATCCAAAAATCCTTAAACGAGCCATGAATCCAATCGGCTTTAATTATTTCTTCCTCTCGTTCCCGGGTGTATATGCCATGTTCTGTTAACACAAATGGCTTGTCGTAGCGATACTTGCCGAATGCACCTACAACCCCGGCATAGCCAGTCGATACACTATGATAGATATCCGCTTCAACCAATGGATTGGTTAGGACTAATAGTAACGGCACCAGCATCGAACGAACTGACCAATACATTTCTGTAAATGGAATTTCTGTTTCCTGCTCCACACAGAGCTCTTGAATGATGTCAAAGATGTCCTTACTTGCCATAAAATTAGCGACAGAATCTATTTTTACTTTTCTACTGTAAAATAGGGATAAGAAGTCCTCCCAATTCGACACTTGGTTCGTTAACAGGGACTTAATCACGTTTTTTTGTGACTGATTCAACTTATAACTTTTACCTGGTATGCCCTTCTCGGGCAAGTAGGAATCCAAAAAAACTTCCCTTACTTCGACTAAATTACTAGGAAGCGTATATTTAAACTTACCTCTGTCCTTTTCTTGAGCACCTATCGCATAGATGATGAATTCGTGTTCTGGCATGGAAGTGATTAACGTTTGAATCCAACTAGATACTCCACCAGTAATATATGGATAGGAGCCTTCAGCAACGATACAAATTTTCATGATTCCCCTCCTAGCTCGATTGAGAACTTGGATGAATGAGCACGTATGAGGTAATGATTATCACTTATTTTCTCCACCTCACAGCCATCTCCCCGAGTAAAAGTTTTATCACTGCGTAGAATAAAATCTAATTCCCCTGCAAACTGATTAATGTACACATCCAACCGGTTGCTTGTTTGCGAAACAAATACTTCTGCTTGTTGGAAGTTTTTCACAACAGCTGCACTTTCGGAGGCTGTTTGACTTTTCATCCAGGGATAATTCACCTTCACATCATGCATCATTTTGTTAAATTCCTTTAATAATGTATCCCAATCCTTTGATCCACTTCGCTCCCTATCTAGCAAATCATCTGGATGGATAAAGTGAGAAAAAGCACCGATAGAAGTGGCAGAATTCGCAATACTCCATTTGCTTTCATCGATATAAAGATAATTTGATGTGAACCTCGGAATTTCTGTATACCAATCGTTTGATTCAAACTCTTGTATATATGCGATCTGTTCCTCCCCGTAATAATATAAAGAAGCAAGATTAGTGACAGACGGAATCGCTTTTTGAATTGCTTTTTTCCCTTCTTCACTTAATACATTTGACGGTGGAACATAGGTGCGCAAGGTGTAGTCTGGAAAAAGTTCATTAAATAAGCTTTCTACCTCTTCTAATGAAGAAACCATATCCTGTTGATCCTTCCAGGCATTGTAGCCTAATTCATCAACCTTTGTTTGATCCAACGTTAACGATTGGTGGTTGTATCCATGAACACCCACTTCTCCTCCCATTTTAATGAGTTCACGTCCATAGATTTTTAGATTTTCTTTTACTAAACGTTCATTAAACGGGCTTTTGATTTTATCGTTATAGGTTTCAATTAAAACCCCGGTATAAGTCAGATCGTTTTTTATAGCTGTTTTCACCATGTCTGGCCACCATATATCCTTAAAAAAAGTAGGGATATCTCGCTTATAATTCGCATAGATCTGCTCATCGTACCCTTCCGGAAAGGGAGCAGGAAAATCATCAATATAGACTACCTTTGAATTCAAAATGGGATAAATATAATCGTCATTTAAGTAGCTAATCGCCCCTGAAATAAGGCCGCGATTTAGTTTTGAACTGAGCATTGTCCCATTAAACACCATAAACTGACCATCTTTATAGGAAGAACTCCATAGAAGTGGTATTCCATCTGATGATTGTACATGTAGGGTAGCGGTATCTTTTAATCGGAGATACAATGATGAGTTAACTATAAACTCCTTGTCTATCTTTAATCCTTGTGCTTTTAATAATAAATCTGAGACCATTTCCACACCGACTGCTTCTTGATATGTCGTATCTGTTTCATAGATCCCCAGTTTCTGATACAAGTTGAAATATGTTGTACCCGGTTCTGGAAGAATACCGAAAAACACCTTCCCTCCTAACGAAACATAGTCCGTAACCTTGTTAAAATCCTCTACTTTTTCTAAATCAGAGAAGAGAATAATTACCGTTTGATAGCTGGAAAGATCAGCTGGCATTTGTAAAACAGGAATTGTCTCATACTTCTTCTTCATATAATCTAATGTTCTTTCAAAGTTATCAGTTAAGGTTTTACTTTCTATTGAACTTGAATCATACAAAAGTAACATCTTATCGTGTTGGAACTGTTGTACTTCCTCATCTGATAGAGCCGACGTATACTCAAGCTCTGTTGCGTGTCCATTGGTAATTCCAAAGCTTAATAAAAATTGAGAACGAGACACTTGAATGGATATGCCCAATAAAAATAAAAATAAGATAATCATGACCATTGTTTTACTAATCCTAAAATTATAGCTCAATTTTATCCCCCTAAGTCCAATAACGAACAATGCTTAACCCAAACTCTGATAAATAAATAGGTCGTTCCTTTAGCTCTTTTAAAACTTTTTTTAATTCCGTTTGATTGTTTAGAGAGAATTGTAGTTTCATAGCCAATAGATAAGCCATTTCATCGAGTGGATACTCCTCTTTAAATCTATTACTATATAATTTTGCTTTTTGATAGTTTTTCTGCTCTAACTCCAAATTAATTTTATCGATAAAATGTTGATTCGTTCTTTTTTCGTCATCCAGGATCTTTTCTAATAATGCAGAATATATTCCTTGATATTTCTGTTTAGTTTTCTCATCTAGGAAACCACTTTGCAAAAAATCATTTATCGTATCTGCATATTCGAATGTGATAGACATATCATCTGGATGTCGATGCATTCTTGCTGAAAAAATTTGAATCGAATTTTGGAGTTTTCGCTTCATTTCCATAATTGCGGTAGCAGCATAATGCGATGTTTCTGAGTCCTCATTTTCTAAAGCCATTTGTAAAATGATTGGATCCGGGACCGCGTTTTCTTTTAAGCAATGAATGAGCAGCCTTCTCTTTGTTCTGTTATCGTTTAATAACAATGCATCCCGAATAGGAACATAGTTTAATTCCGAGGCGACATTCACAAGGTTCGTTCCTAGCTCCAGTGTAGAATGTACCTGACTGTTTTGTTCTTTACTATGCTTTTGGCCGAATGAGTGAAAAAGAACTAAGACTAAAATAATGCCTAGCACAGGAAAGAATGTGATAATAATTGATTTAAATAGTCCATTTTTCCTTTTATTAACGATCGAAAAAGTCGTATACATTACACAAAAAACAAGATAGATTAGAATAGCTAGTTTATACATAAGCATTATCCTTTTTAAGCGCTTGGGAGCTCTGTTGCTCTCTCGTTATTTTATCCTGATGTTGATACGCACAATGCAGTGCGGATGAGATTAATTTAGAGATTACTGTCATTTTGTTTAAGTTAAACAAAGTCAACTGTTCAAAATTAGTTCTGTATACTTGAATCACCCCTATAGCATTTTCTTGTACCATAATTGGTGCAGATAAGTATGGTTGTTGGTCATCAAGTTTTTTATTTACATAAATTTGATTTTTGTTTATCGTTTGTATAAGACTCGCATTATTTGTCATTGCAAGTAAAGGATTTCTATCCAATCCTTCCGATTGAGCTACTAACCTTAGATGTTTGTGTGAACGATCAATAATATAAAATGCCACTGCTTTTTCTTTCATAATTTCTTCAACAATTTTTATGGAACCATGATAAATTTTGGTTGGCTCAAGAGAATCTAAATGCTTCATTACTTGGTAGACCGCTCCAAAACTGTCATTTGTATATAGTAGTTGGTTTTGTAGTTCATTTTTTACGGTTAATGTGTCATTGAAGATTGTTTGCAGATGTTTATATCTTTCATCTGATCCATCTACATCCGACCTTAGCTGTATAATTCTTTTATCTTTTTTATCGATAAGATAACCAATTGTAAGTCCTACAAATATATAAATTCCAATATGAACTAATGTATTATGATCAACTAATAGTGAAATTAATTCCCTACCATTCATAATATTTTCATAAAGGAACCAGGTCGAGGCTAATCCAATTGACAGGATTGATTGATTCCGACCAAGTATAAATGATGTTATAACGATGTAGAGAAGTGGATAGTCTATCATTAAAAGATAATCGTAGATGTAGATGCTTAGTAAGTAGATTATAGCTAAGATGACAAAGTTCTCGAGGTATGGGATCATAGGTGTAAACGATATCCTTCTTTTTCTTTTTTTATTTAATAGTAGGTCAAACTTGTCGGTACTATTATTTTTAAACCATTGAAAAGTCTTTTCTAATCCTTCTTCTAAGCTATGAAGTGGGACCCAATCCAGATCTTGTTTTATTTTTGAGTTACGTAATCTTGAATTCTTTATGTCTCCTGGTTTTGGATCGTCATAAATAACATTCTGTACTTTTCCCATTTTACTTAAGCTATTAATTAGTTCATTTATACTAACCTCTTGATTCGTTGACAGATTATATATTCCGCTAAGGTTTGATTCGACACCACGAAGAATTGCATTCGCAACATCTTGAACATAGATAAAGTCCCTTGTCTGCTCTCCGTCACCATATACGATGACATCTTTTTGTTGAAGGACGCGATTAGTAAAAATAGAAATGACTCCACCTTCCCCAGCCGTACCTTGCTTCGGGCCATAGACATTGGAAAAACGGAAGCAAAGCGTACTTAAACCATATACCTCTTCCCACTTCTTACAATATAGCTCTCCAATCCATTTATTTATTCCGTAAAGCGATATTGGATCACAGGTGGATTCCTCCTTTAGAGGAATTTCTTCATTTAAACCATAGACAGCCGCAGAGGATGCAAAGACTACTTTTTCTGTTCCATATTTTTGGGATAACTGTAAAATGTTAGCTAGACCTAATACATTTGCTTTTGAATCAACAAATGGATCGTCCATTGATGTTCCAACGTCAACTTGGGCAGCTAAATGAATAACGACATCAAATCTATTGGCTTTAAAGACTTCTTCACACTTTGGATCCTCGACTTCTAAGTTATAGAATTTGTGTTTAAATTGTACATTCTCTTTGTTACCCGTAGTTAGGTTGTCAATTATAAACACCTTATGACCTTCCTTATGAAACGTCTCTGCTACAAAGGATCCTATGAAGCCATATCCTCCAGTAATAAGAACTTTCACGTTATCACCCCCAATTGAACCATTTTTTTTTGATATTATTGTTAGGTTTTGTTTTGTACTCCTAAAAAAATTCTATATAAAGAATATTAATATGCTTAACGTTCTTAAAAGAGAACTTATTTTATTATAAGTACTTTTTCCTATTAAGTAAAGAGCGACTATTGTCGAATGTAGTATTTAACGAAACAAAATAAAAAACTGTAAAGAAAAATCCTCATAAATGTTGTTTTTAACAACATTTATGAGGATTTTAAGACGTCCTATCCTTTATTTAGTTAACTAACCCTTCTTCTTTTAGGTAGGCATGGGCTACTTCTTCAGCACTTTCCCCCTCCACAGCAACTTGATAGTTCATTTCACGCATTTGCTCATCGGTTATTTTGCCAGCTAGTTGATTTAATATATTCTCAATTTCTGGATATTTTTCCAATGTATCCTTTCTAAGTAGTGGTGCTCCTTGATAAGGAGGAAATAGTTCTTTATTGTCTTTTAATACTTTTAGATTGTATCTTCTCAACTCACTATCTGTAGAGTATGCATCAATTAAATTTATATCTCCCTGTTCAATTGCGGTATATCGAAGTTTTGGTTCCATCGTTACTAGATTAGGAAATTCAAGATTATATAATTTTTGAATACCTAAGTAGCCATCTTCTCGGTCTGTGAATTCTAAGGTGAAACCCGCTTTGACTTCTTCTATGCCACGTAAATCCGAAATTGTATCGAGATTATGATTCTCTGCAAACGACTGTGGAACGGCTAATGCATACGTATTATTATATTGCATTGGTTCTAGAAGAACTAAATTAAAATCTTCTAATAACCCATCTCGTGCTTGTTGATAAACTTCTTGTCTATCATTACTTACAGCTGTTTCTTTCAAAAATTGTGAAACGACCGTTCCAGTGAATTCGGGATAAATATCAATACTACCTGATTGTAAAGCATTAAATAGGAATGGAGTTTTCCCAAGACTTGGCTCTAATTCAACTTCTAATTTCGTTTCGTCCTCTATTAGGATTTTATAAATATTGATTAATATTTCAGGCTCTGACCCTAATTTTCCTCCGATAACAATCGTCTCTTGACTTCCCTTTATCAAATTAGGCACTAACGATATGCTTATCGCCAAAACAACGATGATTCCAATTGTTGCTAGCGACTTTTTGTAGGAAAGCTTCTCCATTCCTCGTAATAGTAAGTCAAACATAACTGCTAATAATGCAGCAGGTATTGCACCGATCACTATAAGAGCCGAATTATTTCGATCGATTCCAAGTAAGATAATATCACCTAAACCCCCTGCACCAATCAATGCAGCAAGTGTGGCTGTTCCAACGATCAGAACCATAGAAGTACGAATCCCTGCCATTATAACTGGCATCGCTAATGGTAACTCTACTTTCATTAATCGTTTCGTCGTGTTCATCCCCATTGCCATGGCGGCCTCTATCAAGGATGAATTCACCTCTTTAATTCCGGTATATGTATTACGCAAGATTGGAAGTAAGGCATAGATGACTAAAGCAATGATGGCAGGAACTTTACCAATACCAAATAGTGGAATGAAAAGTCCTAATAACGCTAAAGATGGAATCGTCTGCAAGACAGCCGTAATTCCGATAATACTCTCAGCCAATCTGGCTTTTTTAGTTAAATAAATCCCCAGCGGAATTGCTATGATGACAGCAAAGAATAGTGCTATAAAAGAAATTTGAATATGCTCAAAAAGAGCTTGTATCAGTTCACTTTGCCGGTTTTGAAAAACTTCTATAAAGTTAGACATTTCCATCCCTTCCTTCCACTATCTGTCTAGAAAAATAGTGAATGAGCGTTTTTCTATTCACGACACCAACCATTTTTCCATCCCTTTCAACCATAAGTTGGTCATGTTGAGATAATTGTTCCAACACTTCTTCAAGTGATGCAGTAATGGAAATGGTTGTTGATTGCTGTGGTTTATTATCTTGGAGTGGTGTTTCGACGAATTCTTCCAAATTAAAGTTTGAACCTAGTTTAGTTGTTGGTCCTATAAAATCTTTCACAAAGTCATTGTTAGGGGTTTTCAAAATCTCATCTGGGGTTCCCAGTTGAATAATTTTCCCTTGATTCATAAGGCAGATACGATCCGCTAATTTAATAGCTTCGTTCATGTCATGTGTAACAAACACAATCGTTTTCTTAATCATCTTTTGTAGATGGATTATATCCTCTTGCAATTTATCGCGACTAATAGGATCTAGTGCACTGAATGGCTCGTCCATTAAAATAATCTCTGGATCAGCGGCTAAGGCACGAACGACCCCCACTCTTTGTTGTTCTCCACCAGAAAGCTCGTTAGGTTTTCGGTTACGGTATGTTTCTGGATCTAGACCAACCATGTCCAATAATTCCGTCACTCGTTCATGAATTTTCGCTTTTCCCCATTGTTTCAATTCAGGCACAATCGCAATATTTTCTTCAATGGTCATATGTGGAAAGAGAGCAATTTGCTGTAGGACATATCCAATATTCCAGCGTAACTCATGTATGTTGTATTCGCTTATTTTTTCCCCATCTATAAAAATGGTACCATCACTTAAGGGAATCAAACGATTCATCATTTTAAGTGTTGTTGTTTTACCACTACCACTTGGACCAATAAGAACAAAAAATTCCCCTTTATTCACCGTAAAACTGATTGAATCAACTGCAGTTGTACCGTCTTTATATCTTTTTGACACATCCTTAAAAGAAATCANTACGTAGGAGGTAGAGTCGGTTCTTAAGGCTTTAAGTAGAGGGGGCAGGTCCATTGTCCCAGTGGGACAATGGACCTGCCCCGTCGCCTCCTCAATTATTTTTCTTTTAATACTTCTTTCATTTGCTGATATTCATCGCTTGTGATTTCCCCGTTGACGAATCGTTTTCCTAAAATGGTCATTGGAGTGTGCTGATTATACATATAAGCGCTTCGTTTACGATTACATACTATAATCAACATGACCATGATACCAAAGAAAATAAATGGGAAAATAAAAAATGGAAAGTGTACAAAATTCATATCAAACAACTCCTTTTATTTATTTAATCGTTTCTTTCGTTGCCCCCATGGTTTAAAGACAGATATGCCGAAGATAAAAATGAGGGAAATTAATTGTATAATGACACCTGCCCATAAAGTAAGCTGAGACTCAGAGAGATTATATCCATTTCCTGTTACTGTAAGCTCCTGTAAGTTATTTAATGTTAGTCCATACATTCCCCATATATTAAGAACAATAAGAAATACTGTTAAAACTTCCTTCACGATGACCCACTTAAATTTAAAGAATCCCCATTTGGTCCAAAGAGATAAAAGAATACCGGTAATGGTTGTACCAATCGTTGCTGCTTTGATGGATGTTTTCGAAAGGACGTGCATAATAGCATAACAGCTCTTCATTACGCTTACATCATCCGTTGTAGCGGACGTAATACTTAAAATAAGAAACGTAGTCATGTTGCCTAACATAATTGCTGCAAATAATATATGAAGTGTGATCAATCCTCTCCTTGCCGTCATAGAAAGCTTCACTTGTTCACCTCCTGCCTACAAAATCAACTATATCAAGCAAAGTTGAACATCCTCTGACACATCTATAAACTTTTTATAAAATGAATATAAAAAAACTTACCAATTACTTGGCAAGTTTTACATTACGATTTCAATGTTTTTTATTGTTACTCCAACAGGATATAATAAACAAATTCTTATCCTTGGAACCGATAGCCTGTACCCCATACGGTTTGAATATACTGAGGGTTTGCAGAATCTTTCTCTATTTTCTTACGAATTCGCTTAATATGAACTGTTACAGTTGCATTATCTCCCATCGAGTCCAGTCCCCATATTCTTTCAAATATCTGTTCTTTGGAGAAAACTTGATTTGGGTGTAATGCTAAAAATGTCAGTAATTCAAATTCTTTATTGGTGAACTCCACCTCTTTATCCTTCATAAACACTTGTCTGGATAGCGTGTTAATATGAAGGTCTTTTATATATATGTCGCTGTTCGATTCATTTGTCTGCATTAGTCGGTCATACATAGCAAGATGTGATTTCACCCGTGCAACTAATTCATTTGGGCTGAATGGCTTTACGATGTAGTCATCCGCACCTAGACCTAAGCCACGCACTTTATCAATGTCATCGGATTTTGCCGTAACCATAAGAATAGGAATATTGGTTTCCTTTCTAATCATTTTACATAGTTCAAATCCATCAATCTTAGGCAGCATTAAATCAAGCAAAATTAGATGGAACGTCTTACTTCTTACTTTCTCTAAGCCATCCATTCCATCTGATGCTATTTCTACTTGAAAACCGGCGATTTGCAGGTAATCTCTTTCTAATACAGCGATACTCTGGTCATCTTCAATGATTAATATTTTCTTACTCATTTCCATCATCCTTTACCTTTTGCAGCGTGAAATAAACACGCAGACCTCCAGTTTGTATATTTTCCGCCCATATGCTGCCACCATGCACCTGTATTATTTGTGATGCAATTGCTAATCCAAGCCCACTACCACTCGTGCTCCGAGAAGGATCAACGCGATAAAAACGGGTAAAGATGCTCGCTAGTTCTTCTTCAGGAACTCCTTTCCCGTTGTCACTAATACATACCTCTATCATTTCCTCTCTATCAGTAAGTGATATTGTAATTCGTCCTGGTGTTCTTTCAATATATTTCACACTATTGTAGACAATATTTTGTATAACACGGATCATTTTATTTCGATCTATGAAAACATTGCTTTCGACGTCCATATGTTGAAAAACGAGTTGGATTCCTTTTTCCTCCAAATCATCTTCTATCTCTCGCAAATAGTCATCCATAAATGCTGTCACATTCACCACTTCAAAGTGAAATGACTCCCTGTTTACATCTAATTTAGATAAAAGCGAGAGTTCCTCTATTAACTGATTAATATATGTTGCCTTAGAATGTATCGTATCAAAATATTGCTTCTGTTTCTCTGCTGTATTTGCCACTCCATCCTGTATTCCCTCAACATAGCCGATAATGGACGTGATTGGCGTTTTTAAATCATGCGAAATGTTTGCGACTAATTCTCTGCGATTATGCTCATATTTATCCCTTAGTTCTAGGGACTCCTTTAATTGCAACCGCATATTATCAAAAGTTCGGATGAGTTTATTCAATTCATCTTTTCCTTTCGGTCTGATCGTAAAATCAAAATCGCCTTTACTAATATTGTCTGCAGCGCTAGATAATTGTTTTACTGGTTGTAAAATTCTTTTCGACATAAAATAAGATAACAGTACATTGGTACAAACAAGTGTAAGAATTAAACTCAGAAATAAAACTGGGAAAAACACTCTAGCAGATGTAACAAATGATGGCGAATTCTCCAATATAAAAATTGATCCCTCCATACCGTCCTGAAAATAGAAATCATATTGCATGACGGAATAATGTTCATTTTCCACCCGTACTGGAATTGGTCTAAAGTCCTCGTCCCCGAACGAAGGCACGTCATTATTACTTATTTTTTTTAGATTGTCTGAAGTATATATCAATTCATTTCCCTTACGAATCACAAGGTTAGCTTCTTCCATTTCAAGCTTTTCAGATATCGAATGGACAAAGGATGCATCGAATAGTTTCTCCTGCTCTATTGATGCCGTTTTTTTCAATCGATTAAAAAGTTCAACATTTTCTCCCTGCGCATTTCCCCACCAATGGCCTGAATGAAGTGCGGTATTACCACTAAGAACAACATATAACAAGAACATAATTAATGCGATCACAATTATTGGCGTAACAATCATGGCAGCATGAGATAAAATAAGAAGCTTTCGAATGGGCATAAGCATTTCTCCTTCTGTGTACGTTCCATACTAATCATAATTACAAAAAAGGAACTAGAAGTAAACGAATTATAAACTTTTTATAAACTAGTATGATCTCTAATTTGTAAGAGTTAAACACAAGTCTTGATAAAAAGTAACCCTTGATCATATTACTGTTTTTGCTTCTTTACATACATAAAGTATGTATGTTAAACTGAAGAAAATTACATTATGGGGTGAATTTTAATGAATTTTAATAGTTTTTATCCAGTGGTAATGACTGACAAGGTTGCCGAAACAAGTGAGTTCTTCCAAGAGTATTTTAGTTTTTCCACTATCTTTAAGACGGATTGGTACGTAAGTTTGAAAAAGGAAAATACAGATTATGAATTGGCCATTTTGGACAAAAGACATGAAACAGTTCCAGCTACTTTTAGGAATGATGTACAGGGGTTGATCCTTAATTTTGAGGTTGATAATGTTGATGAATATTATCAGCTGTTAATTAATCAACATCAATTACCGTTACATTTAGATATTCGGGATGAAGCTTTTGGACAACGTCATTTTATTACTAGTGACCCAAATGGTATTTTAATTGATGTTATTACTATCATCCCACCGGATCAATCGTTTCAAAAAAGCTATCAAGAGCAAGTCTGGAAGGAAGATTAAAGTGGGCGATTATGTACCTCTAAAACTTTATTTCGATGAACAATTAGCTATTCGATTATCGAAATTAATACGTGAGCATTACCCCAGTTTCTCATCAAATTCTTTTATATCAAGTATAACTAAACAAGTAGAGGGTAAGGAATTAAAGGCACGAGTTGAAGTAATAGCTGATGAACTATACGTCCATTTACCAAATGACTACTCTGAAGCCATTTCAGTTTTGTTACAGATAATAGGCCCAGAAAATGAATCGGAAGAAGGAATGTTTACCGAGGGGTATTTTCTCATGCCGGTAGCAAAATTTATTGAAAATTATGGTCTTGATGACTTTGATTTATCCATGGGGGCACTTAAAGAGATTACGAAAAGGCATACCTCTGAATATGCAATTAGGCCGTACCTTGCCAAGAATATTGACCTCTGTTTAGAATATTTTAATGAATGGGTTACTGATACCAATTCCCATGTGAGACGCCTAGTTAGTGAAGGTACTCGTCCAAGACTACCATGGGCAAAGAAAATGGAACCTATACATAACGACCCACTTAATAATCTTACTTTAATTCAGAAACTATTACATGACACCTCACCTTATGTACAGAAATCTGTTGCCAATCACATAAACGACTTGACGAAGGATTATCCCTCTGATGTACTATTATGGATAGAAAATATAATAGAAAGACACCAGGAGATAAACACAAGCTTGATAAACCACGGATTACGAACATTGATCAAAAAGAAAGATACAACTGCAGAAAAAATAATAACAACTATAAATAGGGTGTGACAGATAGACGATGAGAAAAACAAAGGAAGAAACGATTTTTACAATTAATCGTTTAATGGATGTTGCAAAACGCCATTTTACTGAAAAAGGTTATGCAAATGTTGCCTTAGAGGACATTGTAAAGGAAGCAGAACTAACGAGAGGAGCGGTTTATCACCATTTCACAAACAAAAAGGGACTATTTCTAGCTGTATTTGAAGAAATTCAAAAAGAAGTTGGGATATATGTAGAGAAAGAGGCTATAAAAAGTGATGATATGTGGGAACAACTTATACATGGTTGTCGAGCATTTCTAAACGCTGCATCTAAACTAGAAAATAAAAGGATATTATTAATTGATGGTCCCGCAGTTTTAGGATGGGATACTTTCCGTATGATGGATCAGAAGTATTCAATGAACTCATTATATGAACAATTAATGATCATGCAAGAACATGGACTGATTACTTCACCATCAATTGAAACTTTAACTCATATTTTATCTGGTGCTATGAATGAATCTGTCCTTTGGATTACAGATCAACCCAATAGAGACCAAGCAATTGAGGCAGTTATGAATGTATTAAAAACCATGTTAAGCGGTATAAAAAAATAAGAAATAGTGGGACGAGGGGTCTGGCCCATCGTCCCAGTTTTTTTGCCATAAGAAATCTAACATCCTACTCAGAAAAAGCAGTAATTGCCTCTTCCATAAACTGTAGTACTTCCTCTTTTACTGGATAAAGATTGATATCTCGAGATTTTTCCGGTGATTTACGTATTTCAAAAAATTTATCACCAAGTTCTTCATTTCCTTCAAATAGCTGATCAGATAATATCATTGTATCTTCAGCAATGAGTTGGCCTTCTTCTGAATCAGGAGTAACGCCTTTTTCTAGAGCAAGTTCAATCCTACGATTTATGTTAATCCACTGTCGAATACTTGGTCCATCCTCTTCCATTTTCGGAAGCCTTTCTTTAAGCATTTCCTTCTCTTCTTGGTCAAAATATTGATCCCAATGATGATCTATATTTTCTTTATTCTGTGCATCCCGAACTAAAGGGATTAACTGCTCCCATTTCAAATCACCCTCAGCGTGAAAGACATTGAGTAATGTAGTTGTATGTTTAACTGATGTATTCCATTCTTCAATCTTTTGTTCTAGTGAATTTTTATGAGCATGAAGCAATTGCTCGATCGTAATTTTGGTTAATACTTTTTCAATATCTTTTAAGGATAAGTTTAATGTTTTTAATAACGTAATCTTCTCTAAGGTAAGTAAATCCGTTTCAAGGTACAATCGTTTCCCATTTGCATCTTTTTCACTTGGTGTCAATAAGCCTATTTGATCGTAATACCTCAATGTTCTAACAGAAATATGTAACTTTTTACTAACTTCTCCAGTGGTGTAAATATTCATCCCCAATTCCTCCTAAAAAAATCTTGCAGGTTACGTAACGTCACCATGTACACTAACTATAGCATAAATGGAAGGAAGGAATTTTAATGAATAACTTTTTTAAGAAAAGCCCATGGTCATGGAAAGAACTTATACAAATGATTGTCTTAGTAATCATATTTGTTCCATTCTTTATTGAGTATCTATTATTACAATCATTAACGGATTGGTTTCAAAATGATTTATATTCTGGAACGCTTATAGGATTAATCATGGCAATCATTTTTACAGTAGGGCTTTATTTTATTGCTATCAAGCCTAAACAATTATCATGGAAGGAAGTCGGTCTAAAACGTTTATCCAAGTCTTATTTTAGGTCGACAATTGGTTGGATCATTATACTATTTGTTGGTACGATCGTACTCTCTTATATCATGGAATGGCTATTCAACATTGGAACTGATAATAGTAAGACAGAAAGCATACAAACTAGACTCTCAACATTTAACATCATGATCGCTTTTATTTCAGCGGCAGTCATCTCACCAATTTACGAGGAGATCTTCTATCGCGGATTTTTGTATCGCTGGATTAGAACAAAATACGGACTAGCTACTGGTATGATTGTTAGTTCGTTCATTTTTATGATTGTACATATTCCAACCTACAATTCCTTGCCCTATACATTCTTGTCTGGGCTAGTTTTTGCATGGACCTACGAAAAAACACAGTCTATCTACCCAGCAATAATCATTCATAGTATATTTAATGGAATGTCCATACTATTGACAGTGCTATTGTAGTCAAAAAAATCGACCGGTGACAGGTTAAATTTATCAATACATGTTTTACCCCTAAACGGCTGGAGTGTAAAAAGCAGTCCTGTCATGAATTCCAACAAAACTGCTTTTTACAGTTGCCTTTATTATACCTTTACAGAAGACGGAAAATAACGGTTCTTCAAACGGGTAGATATAACTTCTAAGATGATAGCTATAATTAAGATCGCGTATGTAATCAGACCAACTTCCCTTAAATCAAAATAAAATCCTGATGCCATAAATAGTTCAAATCCTATACCACCTGCTCCTGCAGCTGCTCCCATCGCAACGGCCACTGAAAAGTTAATTTCAAATCGGAGAAAAGTCCAAGACAATAAATATGTGAAGGTGGAAGGTATGATACCATGTACAACAATATGCCACCAGCTGGAGCCTGTTGCCCGTAGCGCTTCAATAATACCAGGGTTTACTTCCTCAATTGCTTCTGAAAAAGCCTTTACTAAGTACGCAATCGAATGAAACAGCATTCCAAGTACTGCTGCTTCACTTCCTAAGCCTGCAGCAATAGCAAAGATAAGTACCCATAATACGGTGGGAACTGCACGGATAAATGCGACAAATACCCGTACTACTTTCGCAATCCAAGGTTTTGATATATTATCTGCCGCCAATAGTGATAGAAAAAAGGCAATAACCGCGCCAAAAATTGTTGCCAACACACCTAACCCTAACGTAATTCCGATTTGATAGATTGCCTCTCCCCAGCTAAAATGACTTAAGGCTGGCTCAAAAAACATTACTCGTAGATTATATACTGTTTCCGTAATCGCCCGTTTTATCTGTAGTCCCGTATAGTTAAAAAAGAAAAACGCTAGTACCGTTAGTCCTGTTAATATCCAAATGGTCCATTTAACTACGGAATCCACTTTATTTCCAGATTTAATATTAATTTGCCCATTCCTCTTACGCTTGATCAAATTCGGATTAATCTCATTAACCATTTCCATTATAATATCACCTTCCGTATTTTATTTGATAATAATTCAATAACAATGACGGCGATAACAATGGTAAATGTGATTAGTGCAACAACATTATAATTCATGTTTTTATAATAGAGGTCGAACATATATCCAATTCCAGTCCCTGTTAAGATTCCAACCAATGTTGCACTACGAATATTAGTCTCAATCATAAACAAAATCCAACTAAGCATTTGTGGAAGGCTTTGCGGAATGACGGCTTTACTTACAATATGGAAGTAGGTTGCACCGGTAGCAGTGAGTGCCTCTACAGAGCTTTGATTTGCTTCATCTACCGACTCAATAAATGCTCTTGTCAAGAAGCCTACTGTTGCAACAAATAATGCCAAGAATCCAGTCATCGAATTTTGACCAAATGAGATAAGGAGAATGAGCGACCATGCTACAACAGGAATATTTCTGGAAAATGAAGCAATAAATCTAGCAATCACACTAAAAAATTGATTCACTTTTGTTGTCTTAGAGCCCATTAATGCTAAAAAAAGTGATACAACCGCAGCTAATGTTGTAGCCGCAATCGACATAAATATCGTCTCACCTAATTTTTCTAGAATCTGAGGCATTTTAGTTAATGACTCTTGCGTAATTAACAGATTAGAGAACATCCAACTAATTGCAGCAGGTATGGTCATCATACCATCTATTAAGTTAAATTTAGTAATCGAGGTAGATAAATAGGTTACAATAATAATTAAGATGAGAAAAAAAGTAGTTTGCCATTTTTTTGTATGCATTCTCTTTTCGTTCATACTCCTGCTCCCTTAAACTGTTATTAATTCTCTCGATTCGATTCCGTATATATGCTCAATCTGATCTCTATAAAGAATTTTACTTGGCCCATCAAAAACAATTTCTCCTGCTTTTAAACCAATGATTCGATCCGCATATTCCTTGGCTACTTCCACTTGATGAAGGTTGACAATACAAGTAATTCCTAGCTCCGTACTAATCATTTTTAAATAGTCCATGATTACTTTTGAGGAATTTGGATCAAGGGATGCTATTGGCTCATCGCAAAGAATAAGCTTTGGATCTTGTATAAGGGCACGACAAATTCCGACTCGTTGCTGCTGTCCACCACTTAACTGATCACAACGTTTATATGCATGCTCAGAAATACCAAGTTTTTGTAACAAGAAAAAAGCACGTTCCTTCTCTTCCTCCGTAAATTTTCCTAGAACACCTTGGATGGTAGATTTATAACCAAAACGACCATGTAACACATTTTCGATAACAGTTAAACGGGGCACGAGATTATAGTGCTGAAATATCATCCCTATATTTGTACGAAGCTTTCGTAATTCTTTTTTCTTCATCGCCCCTACATCAACTCCATCAAACTTGACTTTTCCCTCACTGATTTCAACCATTCGATTAATGCATCGAAGCATGGTAGATTTTCCTGCGCCAGATGGTCCGATAATCGATAAAAACTCTCCAGCTTTCACTTCAAATGACACATCATTTAATACCCTGGTCTCCCCATCATACAGTTTACTTAGTCCTTCAACCTTTAGTAATGACATGGAAAAAGCTCCTTTTTAAATTATTGGAAATATGGAGTATGTATTACTAAATACATACTCCATTTTAATTCCGTTCAATTCCCTACCTAGTTCTGAGATAACTCACGAATTGGATTGAACCACTCATCTTTAACGGGAGCAAATCTTTCTTGATCAGATTTAGAGAATAACCCTCCCTCTTCCGAATCTTTAGGTACAAAAATCCCCTCATTATTTGCTATGTCATCAGAGGTAAATACTTCTTTGATCCGATCATAATCCTCTTGTTCCAGTACATCCATATTTGCAACAAATGGGGCATTTAATACAGGCGTTACACTCATTAACATAAATTCACTTCCAGTTACCGTATTAAATGGCTCTGCAGCATCGTCTTTCACTCGATAAGTCGTACCAACTTTATTCTCTTCTCCATCAACAACTTCAACATAATTATTTACACAGGAATCACAGAATGCTGCAACATCAGCATTACCATTTAGTAAATTAACCGCTGATCCTTGGTGAGAACCACCAAACAATACTTGGGAGAATAGTGGACCACCTTCCATTAAATCCTCTTCCGTTAAATCCATATCAGAGAAATGTCCTAGAATAGAAGAAGATGGAACAACAAATCCAGATGTTGAACTGTTGGATACAAATGAAAATCTTTTCCCTTCAATTGTATCTAAAGAAAATTCGCCATCGACTTTAAAGTCATCTTGATCGTCCACATTAACAGACAACCAACTATGATACATCGCGTCGTCTAATGTACCGGATGGACCAGTTGCAACAACAATTGGCTCAATCTTGTCATTTTGTTCCTTAGCTTCGATATAACCTTGGGCACCCATAAAAGCAAGGTCCGCATTATTATTAACGATCGTTTCAATTGCAATTGCATAATCCGTAGTTAAATGATGCTCTATTTCTTTCCCTGTTGCATCTGCAATTGCGTCTCCAATTGCATCTCGTGCAGATTTCAAATCATTTCCAGATTCATTTGGGTACCAAACAATATCAATTACATCGTCTGATCCAGCACTTCCTACCGAACAAGCGGCTAACATGACAGTTGCTACAAGGAACATAACACCTAAAACCCATCTCTTTTGCATAATAATTCCCCTCCATGATCATTAAAATGGCAATTCCTTTCTACAGTGAAGGATCTTCCTTCAAAGCTAGTCTTATTAAATCACAAATTTTGATTAAATTGGTTGAATTTACTATTTCTTCACACAACTTTAAGGAATTTAACATTAGGTAAACAAAACATTTACTGGGCTTGTGATATCGCCTATTTTAATGGGTTTTCCAAATAATCCATGATAATCCGTCCCACCGGTCATTACTAGATTATAAGAATCTGCTAATGCTTCTACTTTTTGATAATCCTGCTTGGTATGGTCCATATGATTTCGTTCAATACCACCTAAACCAGCATCTACCAATTCTGGAATAAGCTCGTAGGAATCAAGCTGACCGGGATGGGCAACAACTGCTAATCCCCCATCAGCAACAATAGCTTCTACTGCTGTAAAAACATCTACATACTCGATATCTCTAGCAAAACTATTTTTAAAGAGCTTTATATACAGTTCCCTATAGGTGGACGAGGAATAATTAGCATTCGTCAAATGGTGCATAATATGTTGCTTGTAAATCGTCTGACTTGGTAATGCATTTTCTTGTATTATCTTTTCGTCAATGGCATATCCGCTATCTATTATTTGTTGAATCTGCCACAAGGAGTTTTCCTGCCTTCTTTGCAAAATTGGTTGACAAATTGCTCGGATATGAAAAGCATCTGGATGATAATCATAACCAAGAACATGTACTTTACGCTTTCTTTTAAAATCATAGGCAGAAATTTCAATCCCTGGAATGGTGGTAATGTTATATTCCTTACCAAGTTTGCTTATAATTTTTTGTCCATTAACGGTATCATGGTCAACAATACTTAGATGGGTTACACCGTTATTCTGTGCCTCTTTCAAAATATCTCGTACAGAATCTGAACCATCAGAGTAGTGACTATGTACATGGAGATCAGCCTTCATTTCTACCACCTGCCGCCACCATGACCTGTTTGGAATTCATGTCGAAAATCTGATCACATAGATTTTCCATAAATTCTATATCGTGAAATATACCAACAAGTGTTGTTCCACTGGACTTTAGCTTTTCTATTACCTCACGAACCTTGTGTTTGGATTGCTCATCTAAACTCGCTGTAGGCTCATCCAACAATAACAGTCTAGGTTTTTTCACGGTTGCTATTGCAATATTAAGTCGTAATTTTTCTCCACCGGAAAACGTATTCGGAAATGTATCCCATATTGTTGGATCCAGTTCAAAATGCGATAATGCTATCTCCGCATCTCGCTTAGCGACTGCACTTGATTCTCCCATTTCTAGTACTGCTTGTTCTACTAGTTCCCTGCAGGTTCTTCTCGGCATGACATTTAAGAACTGCGAAACATAACCGATTTCATGTTTACGTAAATAAATAATTTGTCTTTCAGTTGCTTCTTTTAAGTCCAGCCTTCCAAAATACTCGGATTCAAAGTAAATGTTTCCCTCATCAGGAAGATACGTACGGTAAATACTTTTTAAAATCGTGGATTTACCACTACCACTTTTTCCTACGATGCCAATAAATTGCCCTTTTTCTAATTGAAAAGTAATATGGTGTACTGCTTGCCTAGTCGTACCAAAGTGATGATTATTAAATTTCTTCCCAACATCATGCACTTCCAATATGGACATCCTTATTCCCTCCCTTTGTTCCTTCTATAACTCGTTGTTGTCATCACCTGTCCGTTCACAATCGTCGTTGGAAGCATCGGATATCCATCGTCCATTTGTTCAATAATTATAATATCTGCCTTTTTACCAGGTTTGATCGAACCTAGTTCATGATCTAGATGGACAGCTTTAGCTGGATTTAACGTCACCATTTGGAACATTTCATTTAGATCATTCCCATACGTCTCGTTTAGTTCAAAAATCGCATGTAGTAATGCAGCAGGATAATAATCACTGCAAAGAATGTCTACATTTTGACTACCGATAGCTTCAGCAGCTGATAAGTTTCCAGAATGGGAACCACCGAGAAGCACATTCGGTGCACCTACCATTGTTTGTAATCCTAATTCTTTAGCTTTTTTTGCAACCTCCATGGTAATTGGGAATTCGCTAATGCTTGTTCCAAAAGACTGAACTAACTCTAACTTATCGATATGGTCATCATCGTGAGAGGCTACCGCAATTCCTTTTTCTATCGCCATACTTGCTACTTCAGATATTTTTTCCAGTGTTAATGATTCCCTACTTCTTCGTTCAGCAATGATGACATCCACTTCCTCATCCGTTATATTACGATAACCTTTTAAAGTATCACGGAACACTTCCAAATTTCGATACTGACCCTGGCCAGGAGTATGGTCCATAAACGATAAAAGATGGACTTTATCTTGTTTGATATTTTTGATTAAACTATCCACCCCATCCATGTTGTCCAGTTCAAATCTGGCATGCAGGCGGTGACGAATTAAATGGGGGTGATGATGTGTTCGATCAATTGCATCTACTAGTCGCTGAACATTCTTCGGAAAACGCATCGGTTTATGGGTAAAAACATCCTCTCGGTAGAATGATAAAGAATGGAATATCGTCGTAATTCCATGACCGATTAAGATTTTTTCCGCTTCCCTCAGACTAATATCAACATCCATTAAACTTGTTGGTCTAGGGGATACAATCGATTCAATATAATCAGAATGTATATCAATAAATCCGGGTGAAATATATCCTCCTCTTGCATCAATAAAACGAGCGTCCCACCTACTATCTAATAGGCTTTCCGGGATAATATCATGAATTAACTCCCCTTCAACAACCACTGCATAACCTTCGACTATCGCTGTTTCCGTCACTACTTTTCCATTATGAATTATGATCAATACACCAAACCTCCTATAGCAATGAATAGACTAACTGTTGGGTATACTTATGAGCGGGATCCTCTAAAATCTGATCCGTTAACCCTTGCTCAACAATCTCTCCGTTTAGCATAACTATGGTCCGATCCGCGAGCATTCGAATAACAGCCAAATCATGGGAAACAACTACCATACTAATGCCAAATTCCCGTTGAATGCTTTTAATTAAGTCAAGTACATCAGCCTGTACAGAAAGATCAAGTCCAGTTGTAACTTCATCTAAAAATAATACAGGCGGATTATTGGAGAGTGCCTTCGCAATTTGGACACGCTGCTGCATCCCCCCAGAAAAATGGCGAGGTTCTTCCTTCATACGAAAACCAGGAATATGAACGGTCTCTAGTAATCTCTTCCCAATTCCCTCCATTTCCCCAACATTCCTATTCCCTGCAGCAATCAATTTTTCTGCGATGTTCCCAATCGAGGAAAAGTTCATTTTCAACCCATGTACTGGATTTTGATAGACCATTCCATATTTATAATTGCGGATATAACGTTTTTTTTGAGAGGATACTTCGAACAAATTATGCCCACTTAGTTCCTCATCATTGAGAAACACTTCTCCTGAAGTTATCTCGGAGTCAAAATAAAGACATTTCATTAGGCTGGATTTCCCACTTCCACTTTCTCCAACGACTCCCAAAATTTCACCAGCAAACAAATCTAGTGAGATATTCTGACAAGCATACACCGTTCCACAAGACTCACAATAATTTTTCGTTAAGGATCGATCTTTTGCGTTTTCACATTGGTCACAGCCAGATCCAAATTGCCGATTTAAATTCCGCACCCTAAGAATTGGTTGTTCATGCATCAACACTTTCCACCTCTTCTTTCTGAGCTGAATTTAATCTTTCCATACAAAAGCTACTATCATTACACTGGAATACCTTCTGTCCTGTTTGATCATCGAATAACTCATCGAAAAATACATCTGTTGCTCCACATAGGTGACAAGACTTATCCGTAAAATCTTCCAACCTGAACGGATAATCATCAAACGCAAGAGAAGCCACATCCGTATAAGGTGGTATTGCGTATATTTTCTTTTCACGACCAGCTCCAAATAAAATTAATGCGTCAGATTGATGCATCTTTGCATTATCAAACCGCGGGATAGGACTTGGTGCCATAACATAACGATTATTTACATAAACAGGATGATCCGCTCCAGTCGATGTTGTTCCGTACTTCATAATCTGTTCAAATAACATTAGCCAGGCTCCACTATACTCTTGCTCTGAATGAAGCATTTTCGTAACAGCTTTTTTTGCTTCATACGCCCTAAGAGGTTCTGGTTCAGGAACCTGTAGGATTAGAATCTGGTCTTCAGTTAGTTGAACTTCAGGAATGCGATGCCGAGATTGGATCAATGTGGCGGCTTGTGTCTGTTCGGTTATTTCTACCCCTGTCGTTAATTGGACGAGTTTCTTTATATTTACAGCGTTCACTGACTCATCTGCACCTTGGTCAATTACCTTTAATACATCCTTTTTTCCGATGAGTGATAGCGTAATTTGTAGTCCTCCGGTTCCCCAGCCACGAGCAATGGGCATTTCTCTTGATGCAAATGGAACTTGATAGCCTGGTATTGCTACCGCCTTGAGGATGGTACGGCGAATTTCTTTTTTGGAACCTTCGTCTAGAAAGGCAAAATGTGTCTTACTTATCATTTTTTCCAACCTCCTGTTTAACTCCTCGTACACTATCGAGTTTCGATTGAAAAGTTACATAATGTGGAAGCTTTAAATGTGATATAAAACCAGTTGACTCAACCGAATCAATATGCAATAACACAAATTCCTCATCATGTGTTGGAAAGGAAGCTTCTGGATGTTCTAAGCATTGATCAAGAATGCTCATAGCAATGGCCTTTGTTTCGTTCTGACCGAAACAAATCCCATATCCAATCTCAAACTCTAGTTCGTTCCCCTGTTGTTTATTTTTTTTCGTGACTGGTACAAAGGACTCGACTTCCGTTACTTTCACTTCTCCAATATAATAATCTTCTTCCTGATCCTCTACGGTTTCATTTGGTGGTGCAACATAGATTGGTACCATTCCGACCCGAACTTCTCCAACCGTTGGATGAACCTGACCATATCCACGTAAGGAAGCATAGCCTAAGGAAGTAACGGCACCGGTTTGACCTCGAGTAAGAGTTTGCAATCTCTCGCTACGAGTAGCAGGAAACTGTAGACTTTTTTTCGTGATATCATCTGGAGGATTATTATCCGCTTCGTGTTTTGTAAACAACCCCTCCTTCCGAAGATAATCTACTACCTTCGAAAAATAGATCAAGTCATTTCTTAAAGGTCTAGAAGATATTTCCTGTTCATAATCAGTTACCCACTGCTCGATTTCTTCTTTTGTTTCATGTATTAATTGAAAATCTAAAAGGCGGTGGGTATAATCACTGGATGCTCCAAGCAATTGTCCTCCCGGGATATCTTTAAAACTGGCAGAAATGCGGCGCTCAACAAACATACACTCCGTTTCCACTGTTTGACTGTAGTAGAGCCTTGGTAATGTAGAACGATGAGCACGAAGTAAGAAAACCGCCTCTTCCATACTTCCTTCTGCTTGTTTAATTGCTAAGGCTGCAAGATTAGGTTCATACAGACTGGCTTCTGACATCACTTGATCAACTAAAGCACCCATCGTAGCAAGAATGGTTTGAATATCAATCACTTCTTGCCCTCTTAATCGCTTATAAGTTAATCGTTTAATAGAAGCTTCAATAGCTTCAGTTCCCCCTTTTACAGCAACATACCCCATTATTGAATTCCTCCATTCCGTACGACCTTAGTTGTTCGTGGAATACAAGCTACTTGAGATGTAGCATCTGTCAGAATCATATCGATACCTAGTGGAAACTCTTTGATTCTCTCATTTCTTGCTTGGATAATCGGCTCTGTAACATCTAGTTGAATAGTTGTTTGTTGTTGAATACCTGGGCCACTTAGAAAAAGATTTCCTTCCTTTGTAATTCGTTCATTCTCGAAAATCCATGTAGCAGCATATTGAGGGTCTAAAAGGTTACCAATCTTGCATTTTTCCATAGACTCTAATATTTCTTGCTCTTCTGTTCCCTGTAAAACAATCACAAAATCCGCTTCAACAATTGATACATTTCTAGCAAAGGTATATTCAGCAATTTGTTTTTCTACATTCTTATGTTTGTTTGATACAATATGAAAACTGACCTCTGCATCAAGCAATGTTAGGATAGTAAGATACGTTGCTTCGTTACAATCCCACCCATTTGTTTGTGAAGTAGTAGGTTTTATTGTGGAAATCTCCCCTGGCCTAGACATGCTATGTAGCAATTTACGAAATACATCTTGCATATCATGTACAACATCTATCACTAGTAAAATCCTCCTTTTTTCTATTCAACCAAGCTAAATATCCATCGTTTCAAATTGAACTCTTGTCTTTAATAACTCAGTCTGTTTTTTTACTTTTGTTTTAAATATCAATTGTTCTTCTTCCAGCAGTCGCTCTTCCCATTCATTTGTTTCTTCTACATTTGCTTTATATGCACTATCAATGATAGCTAGATGTTTTGCGAGTTCGTCCTTCATTCCAATCACAATACCGATTCCGATTTGCTGATGGATTTCTACTTTTGCTTCAGTTACCAGTACCTCACCAAGATGGAAAAGAGAATTTTTAGCGGTTTCCCGCATTTTTATCATCGTCAATCCATATCTAGGGGACATGATTTCTCGATATGGGTAGCGCTCAATTATACTTTCCGCAAATTCCCTTGCTACGTCTGAATTCCCTTGAATGAGGATTTCTGTTCTTCTTCGTCGATTCATTCTTTCGACCTCCTTCCAAGTTTATAGTAACTTGTCGCCAAGTTACCCTGTGTTAAGAAATCCTTAATTGTTTGTAAATGGAATTAACAATGAATTATTTTTTTGTTTTGGATGAGAGGTGATGGCGGTTGATAGGGGTGGCGATGGTGGGTGATTGTTTGCGGATGGTAAATTGTCGGTTGTGAGCGAATATTTGAGTTTATGAGCGAATCATGAATAGCTATTTTTAGGCCAAAACAAAAAAAGCACATCACCCAAGGTTAACGGGTTCGGTTTAGGAGTACAAAACACTAAAAAACAACGGAAATAGAACCTTAAATAGTTAGTAATTAACACTGTAAATGACATATGAATTAACATTAAAAATAACACAAAAAAAGAGCTTGGATAATCAAGCTCCTTTTCCTATGATTTTATATGTCATTTTATTCAACAATCGCGCCCGGTTGCTGAAGATTGTTATTGAAGTAAACTGCTCTACATTACGGTTCGCGGAAGCGTGCACTTTTTTGCAGGGCTAATGTTGTGCCTTTCTTTTTGCATTTTTGCTATTGACTTCGCATAGTTGGTCTTATACTGTACGATGCACTATTCAAATTGTTAGCTTTATAATCCGAGTCTGGCACCTACTTCTGCAAACTCTATATCTTTTCTTTCTGCATTCCAATTACCCCCTGTTTGTCCGTCCCATATCGCTCCTGTTTCAACGAAACCGACAGACACAAACAACTTCCGGACGGCTTCGTTTACCATCCAATATGATGTAGAAACTGCATCGGCTTTTCCTTGTGGAAACGACTTTATATAATCAATAACTTTCATCATTGCTTGTTTGCCAAATCCTTTGCCTTGATGCTTTTTATCAATCATAAAGCGATTAAGTCCATAAGTAGATTTATCTCCATATTTTTCACATAAAAATGCACTTTCCGCCAGTTCGTAAAATCCAATATCGACATATCCTATGACTTCATCATTGTTGCATATAGCGAAGATCATAGGAGGTTTTTCGTCGTTGAGTATCTTTACATAGGCTTTAGCCAAACAATATATGCTGGAATCCACATTTCCTTTCTGCTCGTCTGTTATGCTTAACTTCAACACTGCCTCAAAATTATCGTGGGTAATTTTTCTTAATTCAATCATTTTTCTTCCCTACTTCCGAAAAATTCTATTATTCGCCCTTTGTTATTCAAGTATCCTGACCCGTTAGCAGAAAGGTTGCCGCCTAATTTAACAATTGCACTCGTTTTATTTCTCGCCTGTTAGTATTCAATGAAATGGCCCGTTTGTTGAATAAGCTCATTCAGTTCTTATATATATTTTAACACAAAATTTCCATTTATCTTCAAAAAAACAGTACATTTTTTTCAAGTGAACTATCTTAGATATATAATATTTTCCAAAGAAAATTCTTTATCTGTTATTCCTAATCTTTGAGCGGGTGTTTTTACGGTTGTTTGTTTACCTTCCTTGCTTTTGAAAGGTAAACAGAAGTTGTAGTACGTTCTTAGTATGGTTAATGCCATTTGAGCATACTTTGGATTGAAGTTTGAATAAATATAGCTTTTTCCATCTCCGCGAGCCGTAGTAAGAGGTCTTTCTAATATAGATAATCTCCTTCTGATATGCTGAATAAATGAATTGGTTGCATTATCATTAACAGTCACGATAAGTTTTGCAACTTCCTTTGGTTCAAGAGAAGATAAATCTGTTGTGCAATCAACAGAGCGAAAACCTCTGTCAATGGATGCAAGTGGATGTTCGATTGGATTGTCAGCATACTCATTATGGCTGCCCGAACCATCACTAACTTTCTTATGAAATATATGGGTTTTAAATAGCTCTTTGAGATATAAGTAAGCTAATTTTCGCAAAGAGTTTGTTCCTACTTCATTTAAATCTCCCCATTCGAGTAAATCCTGTTTTGCTTGTTTGAACTCCTCGTATGCCTTTTTTCTAGATTTAGTCTTATCCGTTTGACATAAAAAATGATGACCGTCAGTAAGGCGAATTTCCTTGGAAAACACACGATTGATTGAATTGATTATGGATTTGTCATCATCTGTTACAAAACGCCATTCTGAGGCATTTACAAGCTGTTTTATCAGCCAAAAATGAGCAATGTTAGTATAGGCGGCGTGAACGTGTAATCCATCAATGTACTTTTCTCTCCGTTCAAATTTTCGGAGTTCCTGATAGTATTCTGTTTGTGATTGGGTATCCGTTTTTGAAGGGGGCTGAGGAAAATAAGAATATTCACCAAACCTAGCGTTCCTCTTTGCAAATTCACTTAAATGGTCTTCTTTAAACAGCTGAGTATCCTGTTCCACATCGCTTAACGTAATATCCCAATCATATGCTACGTCACTTCTAAATACATATCGAGACAAGACATCCGAAGTAATAATGACACTGGTAGGAAGTTGGAGTTCTTCAATCCCATTAAATTGAGAACCACCTTGACCTTTCTTTCTTACATTGTTTAGATGATATATCATTCTATCGCTGTTTAGCCACATCTCACCAAACTTAGTATTTTTTAATGGGCGAGTTTCGTGTTTCTCTAAAAATTCTAAACATCTACGGTAAAGTATCTCTAATTTGTCATAATAAGTGCCTCTTCCGATGCCAAGGATTTCACAAGTTCTAGTAACAGGGGTTCGGTTGAGAAGTAGCTTGGCGAACATTGGTATAACATCATTTCTCTTTTGATGGTAAGTTGTAGACTGCCTTTGATTTGGAAGTACATTAGTGAATTTATTGCATTCTTTACATTGGTATCGTTGTGAATTGGATTTGCTTTTTCCTCTTTTATAAAAAGCTTTTGGTTCATTGAATGGGGTTAAGTCAAATGCTGAACATCCATCTTTATGAAATTCATATTCTGGCTCTATGTCTTTTACTGTTTCAATACGAACCAGTCTTTTAATTTCTTCTACAACAGACCAATTCGAAATAGTTAAAGTCCGTGTTTCCAACACAGCACCCATTTTCTTTAGTGGGGTTGGGTTGCATATTAACGATTTTTCACCACCAGAAGTAGCCAGCTTGTACCTATTCGGCTTCCCTTTAATGTCAAACTTTTTTTGAGGCAGTCCATACCACTTACAATAGGGATTTACACAATGGTTAAACTGGAGTTGGTGAGTTTGATCATTCAATTCAAGCTCAATTGGTCTAAACAGCAATTCCTTATATCTAGTGCCAAATTGTTTTGGTGTGAGAACATCATAATTCTTAACTCTAGCAGCAATCTCTTCGTCAGATAAAGGGGGATGAACGATAACAGAGTTTTCATCTCTATTAGCTAAACGCTTTAACTTAACCAATTGCATCCTCCTTCACTAAATCCTCGATTTCAAGTTGTTTGATAATCCGTTTATTGTTTCGCTTATTTTTTATCCACTCGATAAAATCTTCATCGTCTAGTATATTGATTAGTATTTTATCTACAACTTCGCTTTCTGTGTACTCCGTATATTCAGAATAATAATTAACTATCGCCCTTACACGTTCAGAAATCAGCCAGTCTACATTATCGGACTTGTTATTCTTTGGTTTAATAAATTTCATCTTTATACGACCTCATCAATTTTAACATCCACTTTAACAAGCACTTTGGGTTGTGAAAATAACATCATTTTTACCATACTTATTAGGATGTTGACAATAGCTATTGTCATCCTGTTAATTAGTATGCCATTTTGTATGTTATTTCATACGTTAATTATGACAAAACATTGATACAAGGGCAAAAGATAGAGGTCCAAATCATATGTGATTTGGACCTCTAATTTGTTTGGTATTTTAATTTTTGTACTTCAAAACCGAACCCGTTAACCCAAGGTGCTGTGCTTTTTTAAATGTCGATGGTAATATCGTATTTGAATTTATCGCTACGATATAATATCTTTGTATGTTCTAAGACTGACTGAGAATCAGCATCAATACAATCGCTTTCAACTATAATGAGCGGTACCATACTTTTACATGCTAGCAGTTGTTGCTCCTTTGATGTTGGAAACGTAACACTTAGGAAGGTTTTTCTGCTAGTGAATCGCTGGATCCCTTGTTCTCGATAATACGCAAACATAGATAGTATGGATGGACCATCTTCTTCGATCGTTGGTAAATTTGCTTCATTTACATACGAATAGTGAATAGCAATTGGTTCCTCATTGATCAATCGCAACCTCCCTATTTGATAAACTGTATCCACCTCACTAGCCTGTAAAACTTCGTAGATTTTGGGATCATAGGTTATTTTTTCGCATGATATATTGATGGTTCTTAAATCGTACCCCATTTTTTCCATTTTTTCTGTAAAACTCGTTTTCCCTGTAAGTGGTAGCTGAATGGGAATTGACTTCTCCTTTAAATAACGTCCTTTCCCTTGGACCGAATAAATATAGGAACGCTCCTCTAGTTTTAATAAAGCATTTCTTACCGTAATCCTAGGAACATCGTACATTTCTGCCAATTCATTCTCAGAAGGAAGTTTAGCTCCTGGGGGTAGCCTCTTTTCGATAATCTGTTTGATTAAATCATCGATAATAACCGACTCTTTTTGCACAACCATGACATTCAACCTCCTTCTTATAGGTACTTCTTGTCTCTACGTATCCTTTCAATATTTGCTAGTACCTCAATGCATATAATTTAAAAGACCTTTCTATTTATCGTAAATGGAAAAAAGGGTAATGTCTAGAATGGAATTTTGCTTCCTGTAACTCATTAATATTTATTGAATTCCACTATTACCCTATTGTTTTCGTCCATTTCACTAATCCTTTTACATCATATACTAGTGTAAATAAATTGTAATTCATTCGCGTATTAAATATTGCCATTACATGAGTTTATAACCAGGAGGGATGATCATGCCATGTTTACCAGGCTACCGGTACTGCGGTCCGGGGTGTAGTGGTCCAGGTGCACCAGTAAACCAACTAGATTACTATTGCATGCAGCACGATGCTTGCTACCGTCAACATGGTTCTAGAAGAGTATGTGATGATATATTTTTAAGACGTCTCCAGCCGTATATCCATAGAAGAGATCAACTAGGTAGAGATGCTGCATTTATGTATCGGGTTATTTCGTTAAAGCGGGGGTTTTAGCAGGATTGCAGTGGCGTGAATATTGCATAAAAATTAAAAAGATGCCCACACTTCTGTTTCGCAAGTGCCGGGCATCTTGAAATAGACTACATTTCAGATGATTCAAACACGTCTACAAACTTCTCAAATTAAATTGAACTTACCGCTTCCTCAACAGATGTGGTACCAGTAACTACTTGAAATTCTTTTCCTATTGTTGACTCATTTTCTAAACTAGCAAAGATAACACGTGCTACATCTTCTCTAGGAATTTGACCCCTATCGAGTTCTGAGGCTACCTTTACTTTCCCAGTTCCTTTATCATTGGTTAACCCGCCAGGATGGATAATCGTATAATCTAAATCGGTCCGCTTCAACCATTCATCCGCATAGTGCTTGGCTGCAACATATGGCGCGAAGGATGGTGGAGCATCCTGGATTGCTTGACGTCTCGTGTCAAAGGAACTAATCATGACAAATCGCTTCACACCAGCAACTTTTGCTGCCTCGATGGTTTTAACTGCACCATCCAAATCAATCATAATGGTTTTATCTTTTCCAGTATGTGGACCAGAACCTGCTGTGAATACAATCGTATCGACTCCCTCAGCAGCACCTGCAATGGTTTCAATGTCGTCTTCTAGGTCCACCACTACAGTTTCCGCACCCACATTTTCAAAAAAGGAGGCTTGCTCCTGCTTACGGATCATCGCCTTTGCTTCCAATCTATCACTATCTTGAATAAATGATACAAGATGTTTCCCTATTTGGCCATTTGCCCCTACAACAAGAACTTTCATTTACTACACCCTTTCCCAATTATTTTATAAGACCTTCCGCAATAATAATTCTAATCTATAGTATTTCCTTATTTTTATCGTAAATCGAAAAAATGGATGATGTCTAGAAAACTGCCTCATTTGCGCACAATTCACACGAGTTATTTCAATGGTAATGATAATAACACCACCGATACTCGGAAGCTTTTCTACACTAGATTCTTTTTCTCCTAATTTACAAGTCCATTAGCATAACTGAAAGCTTTATAAAATATAGCCAAATTTATCCAAGGAATTAGATCTTAAACAAAAGCTCACAAATATTGTAATATCAACATCTGTGAGTGCGTTAAGCTATTATTATACTGATTTTTTTATACAAACAAATCCATGATATATGAAACGAATTGGTTTAAACCTTTTAACCTGTACCCAAGAACGTGTAATTCAGTAATAACAAAAGCAACACTTAGGATGATTGTGTAAATAACTAATATCTTTCTCTTTTTTTCTTTAATCATATACCGATAATCTAAGAAGGATATGGATACAAACAACAGGATCAATAAGAAAGTTTGCATTAGTCGTCCACTTCCTTCACTTTTTCCAGAGTAGGATGAATAATTAATCCGGATCTCCTTACATTTGATTCCACTTTAAAATCAAATGTAACCTGATTTAAATATGCAGATGAACCGCTTATTTTCTTCCAGTAATCAGGATAGAATCTCCTGATGTCTCTACCGATTCCATATATATCTGCATTCATTTCTGAAGCTGCTTGAAATTCGTTTACAACACTATCTTTTATGTGTTTGGTTATTTCCTTCTCTACGGATTTTACATGTTCCGGTTTTAGTAAATCTACTGGACATGTCTGGTCTAGCAGATTCCCCTCCAATGTCACATCCACCTTAACGGTAATGCTTTCACCTTTCAATTGAGGTCTTACATTACTTTGAAAATCGGTTAGTTGAAAGGTGAAATCCTCCTCATTCTGTTCTGGACATTTACCTTCAATTATCGAATAGTTTAATCTATTCTCTACAATTTGTGTCCCTGTTGTTTCTGGTCCATAAATATAACCTTTCAACTTATCCTTGTCGAATATAGCAACTCCATTTAGCTCATATGTTTCAATTTCCCCTCTAATTTCCTTTGGATGAATGACATCCAGCGCCACCTCTACACCAGGAGTTGCAAGTGATGTCATTAAATCTCGTAGCCTAACCTCTACAGCATTAATTTGTCTCAACTCAGCGCCTTCGATAATTTCTGCCATCGCTTTTGCAGGTACACCACCTAGCTCTATTTTATTGTTTAATAAATCTTCCGCTGACCCAGGCGTAACAACAACTAGTGCTCCTGCTCGACTATCTCGATCTCTTTCAAACCAGGTAATAACTGGTGATAAACCCGCTCTTGCCATTTCATCACCGAAGATAAGGATTTGTAAATGTGCCCAATATAAACGACGAGGAGACAACTCATTTAAGTTTCTAATGGCACCCAACACAGTACTCCCATTGGCAGTTACACTCCAAGTAGGTAACTCAGAACCACCACCGCCCCCTCCTTCTTCTGGAGTAGGTGGTTTAATAACTTGGGCCGTTATTTTATATTCCTCTTCTACCTTATCTATACCTACTCCCATTACTACAGCTACCTCATTTAATTCTTTTTGATCCCAACATCCAGCTAATAAGAAAAGTAGAAAAATGGCTAAATAGCAATGTTTAAACTTCATATTATCAATTTCTCCTATTAAAATGACGTTCTTTGTTTCCTTCTTGCATCCTATTTTGGTTATCGTTCGTAACTTCTTCTGGTCTTTGCTCCATTCCCCACCATGGTGCTCTTATAAATAAATCTTTCCAATCCTCTTTATGAAAAGGAACTAAAGGCGCTAAATAAGGAACACTAAAGGAACGTAAAGAGTTAACATGAATGAAAATGAAGATTAATCCGAAAATCAAACCAAATGCTCCCAAAACAGACGATAAAATTAATAATACAAACCTTAATAATCTAGCGGTGATTGCAATGTTATAGGATGGTGTTGTAAAGGAACATATAGCTGTAAGTGCTACTGCGATAACGGTTGCTTGGCCTACCAAACCTGCTTCCACAGCTGCTTGACCTAGTACTAAACCACCGACAATTGAGACTGCTGCACCAACTGTTTTTGGCAATCGTATACCCGCTTCCCTTAGGATCTCAAAGGTAATCTCCATGATTGCAACTTCTATTGCAAGTCCAAAAGGTACACCTTCTCTTTGTCCGGTGATTGCAATTAATAACGGAGTTGGTATCATTTCTTGGTGATAGGTAAGTAAAGCCACATAAAAACCTGGAAGGATAACCGAAAGTATAAAAGCAAACCCTCTCAGTAATTTCATAAAGCTAGATATATCGTAACGCTGATAATAATCTTCATTTGACGTTAGAAATAGTCCAATGGTTGCCGGTACCAGGAGTACTACTGGCGTTCCGTCAACCATTATAGCTATCCTACCCTCAAGTAACCCAGCTGCAATCCTATCTGGTCTTTCTGAATTAAAAACGGTCGGAAAAGGGGAATATCTTTTAGGGTCTTCAATCATCTCCTCAATATAAAGTGACTCTAAGACTCCGTCAATGCTTATCTTATCGATACGAGAAATAACTTCTTTAACAATATTATCCTTCGCTATTCCATCTATAAAAAGGACGGCTATTGAAGTCTTACTCTCTTTACCTATAGATTTCTTATAAACCTGTAGCTTCGGTGTGTTTATCCTTCTTCTAATTAACCCAATACTTGTCATCAAAGACTCATTAAACGATTCACGCGGCCCACGAACGACCGTTTCTACAGTTGATTCTGAAACAGGTCTTCTTTCCCCACCTGCCGTTTCCGCAGCGTAGGATATATTGTATCCATCTACAAATATGATCGAATACCCTTGTAAGAGATGTTCAATTACTTCATCATGCTTCGTAATTTCCTTCATTTGATTCGTAGATAACGTGATTTTATTAATAACATCGTTTATATTCGTAATTTGATTATTTAAAGCTCGGATAACATGTTGGTCTATGATTTCTTTTTCTACCAAGCTGTCTATATACAAAATTCCTACTTTACAACTATCTCCTTGGATATATCTTACGCAAAGATCCGAATCACTACCGAATAATTCCTTGTATCTTTTAATATTATCATCTAGATCATTCAGAACTATCTTTTGATTCTTTTCATTTTTGGAGTTTTTTGATTTTGCTTGCTTTATTTCTTTCCTTTTTTTAAACATCATTATTCCGCCCTTCTAACTTTGCACCTGGTTTTCTAAACTGACTGATAATTAGCAGGACAAGCGGTAAAATAAATCCAATAAATGTAGCGTAATAAGGATAGTAATCTGTTAAAAATCGATAAATTCCTATTAAATCTTCACTATTTATGATGGATACAATGGAGAGTAGTGCTGCTATAGGAATGACCAAAATTTTGTGATCCTCCACCTTAAACAACTGTGCTAATCCCAGAGCCAAGGCATAAAGAAATAGGGTTACTTTTGCGAAAGATCCTAGTGACCATAGTAAGATCCCTAAAATATCTAATCTCTGTAATGCACCCATTTGGATGTCCCTTAAAATCAGGAAAGTGGGAAAGTATAGACCCTGCGCTCTTTCTTCTCCATAAATTGCAACAACTCCTGTTACTGGACCAATAAACATAATAATCAGTATTAACATGGTAATGACGGAGTACCTTTTCAGTTGTTTTGTGTCCTTAACAAAAGAAAATATCATACTTAAGACAAAAATAGAGCTATATACCGAAAGAAGTGTCATGGTCCCATCTAGGGTAGGTCGTATCGAATCCTCTAAAATTGGGAGAAAGTTATGATAATCCTTATCTTTATGCGTAAGAATGGATGCTAAAATACCTATTGGAATCAAAGACACTAGAATAACTTGATTCGTTCTAACAATTACTTCTAGCCCACAACGGACTGCATAAACAGCGAGCATTAAAATAGCGATTAAATAAACGAATATAGGTGTCCGAGGAGTAACGGCAGCCGTATAAAACTCTCCAAATCCTCTAATTGATAAACTTGCTTCATGAAGGAAATATATTAAAAATATAATGACAACCAATTTTCCTAACCATTTCCCAAGTATTAATTGGGAATATTCAACCATGGTACATCCTGGATATCGTTGTGACAATAACGCAACCGTAACACCAATTAAGATAGCTGGAATAATAGCCAATAATAATGAAATCCAACTATCTCGACCTGCATAGCCTATGATTACAGGAATAATTAAAAGATGACCTGTAACGGTGATGCTTGTAATTCCTAGCATTAAGGCTTGTGTCTTACTAATATTGACATTTTTCATGGAGGCACCTCAATACTTTCTGAAGTTTAACAATAGTAGTTTACACATTAAGTAGTTTTTTACTCATTTCAGTGGTATAACGAAAAGGGAAATTTAATGTATGAGAAAAAAAAATAGGAAGGCTGCATTTGTCTTCCTATACGTAAGTCTAATTAGCATCTGTTACTACATGTAATGGAGCTAATTTTCTTGAATATTTCGCTTCTAATGAGTCTACTTCTTTTACTTGACTATTTATTGAAAAGAATTGAATTCTTTTACGGCTTTTATCTCTTCATGATTGCAATTGACGCAATAAAAATAATGTAAGCAATGATGGTTTTCCAATGACTTACGATCACCGTCATAAAGCTTTATCATGTCAATATCCATATACGCACTATAATCATCAAAATAATCGGTTATTTTACCTTGATCATCTATATTTGATTTACAGTTTGGGCATTCAATGGTAACGGATTCAAAACCATTACATAAGGGACAAAAATACATCCATCCCAACTCCTTTATTTTCTGTCTATATTTAAAATTTCTCAAGGAAGCTTGATTTATGTAAAAAACGAAAAAGTAAATTAAAAGATATGAACTTGGTTATGTTGGATGAAAAACTTAAAATAAAATAACGGTCCGACAATTTGTCAAACCGTTACAAGGTTATTAGGAGAAATCTGGGGGACAAAGGGTCAGACCCACTGTCCCAGTAGAACAATGGATCATTTCTAAAAATCCCTCAGGATGGTCGATTTACTAAAATAGAGCAAATTGTATTAAAGGAGGCGTGTGAATTAAAAACCGGCAACAATGAGTTTGGAAAAGATAAAATAAACTATGCCATTAGAATACCTTCAGATTTGGATTCTTATTGTATCGCAGATAATATTAAGAATTATTTACTCACTACTTGAATACAGTCATCAAAAGAGGAAGCCACCTTATGTGACTTCCTCCATTCCCTTAATAGCTTCTTCTTCGTTGCCAAATGTATAAGTAAACTCCTGATAAGATTAGTATGAAGCTCAAAGCCAAGTAATTAAATATGGAAGTTGCGGTATTTGGGAGCCCATTCCCAATAATTGAATCCTTATTTATTGTACCTCCCTCGTCTTCCTTTGGTTGATCCTCTAATCCATTATCGCCATCTCCATTTGGCTCCGGATCATCATCCTCGTTTGAACCTTGTCCACCAGAGCCATCCTTATCCTCATTCCCTGAATCATCATTTTCATCTGGATCTTCAATGTCACCAATTGATTCGTCATCTTCTCCTTTTACGAAAGACCAGATTGGTGAACGAATATAACCCGAGTAGTCATCCGTAATCGTCGCGTACCAGAAGTATCTTTCGCCTTCGGTTAAACCCGACCATGTTACTTCGGCGGTTTCACCACTCTGGACATTTTCAACAGATCCAATTTCATTATCCGTATACACATTGACCGCAAAAGAATCAGTTGCAACACGTTTTTCCTGTGCCGATAAGTCTAGGTCAATGACAAATTCATCTTTTCCAGGGTATTCCTCTGAATCATAATAATTATAGTCATCTACATAAGGAGAGTACGTATTGACATAAATTTGATTATTATCTGTGTCAAAATGTAATAAGCGCATATAGCCTTGTCCACCTTCAGGACCTGCTTGATAATCTGCTAACATCTGATAAACTGCACGATCAGGTTCACCGTCACCATCATCATCAATCTCATCGATCAATGTTTGTGCTTCATGATAATGACCAGATAACACGGCAACAACGTTCTCATTCGGAATGACAACCTCTTGGTAAAGTTTTTCCCCTAATGGATGTCTTGTACCTGTTGCTTGCAAGTACTCATGGAATGTTAATATCGCTGTACGATCAGGGTGCTTACTTAATACCTCATTCATCCAAGCAATTCCCTCATCATCAATTCCCCATCCTAAATACATCATGATATAATCATTACCCTCAACCGAAATTAAGTCATAATGACCACGGTTATTTAAATAAGAACCACCATAGTATTCCTTATCACGGAAGCGATCTTCACCGAAATATTTATAATACTCGGCATAATCCTCCGTTTTTTGTAATACGTCATGGTTACCGGCTAACACACCATAAGGAATGTTCGCATCATCTAAAGTTCTCATATATTCATCCGCATAGTCCCATTGGTATGCTTGATCTGCTTCATCAACCAAATCTCCGCTATGGAAGACATATTCAATCTTCATCTCTTCTTGCATTTCCACAATCCATTCTGTCTGACGCTCGAAAATATGTGGATAGCTTTCTGAGTAATATTGTGTATCAGACATCCATACAAATGTATAGTCATAGTCATCGCGACTAGCAGGTATTTCGTCTTGAACTAATACATGAATTTCACGGTTTTGGCTATAGGCACTAACCTCGACATTTCCTTTTAAAGTAAAGTCATCTGTACCAGCAATTTGATAATCCACAATCTCCCATGCAGCTGTCTCAAAATTCCAAGCGTACATCGTTACTTTTCTACCTTCTAAGGAATTTCCTTCCCATACTAATTCTACGGTATCATCCGTTGATACACTCTCATCTAAGGTTACATCAAAGCGATGGTATGGAAATTCTTTCGTCGCATCGGTTACTAAATATTCGCCATCCTTTTCATCGACAAGTGATATTTCTTGTTCTGCCAAAAGGCTTTGGCCTTCTAAGTCTTTCGTGCTAGGCGGTTCAATTGGTGATGTTCCTTGATAAGCAGTAACAGATTCCGTATCACTCGGTTTATATTGGAATCCTTGATAAAATCCAACATGGACATTATCTCCCATAGGATCACTGACTCGAACCTTTAATGTTGGATCACCACTATCAACCTCTGACACATTTTCTGGTGTTTGTGGATTTTCATCCACCGTCTTAAATGTGATTTCTTTTACAGCTTCATTACCTACTGTATCCACAGCTGTGAGAACAAGCTTATGTTCACCTGCTTCCAGTGCACCTGAAGATGTTTCGTAAGGTAACTCAATTTCTTCATTATCTAGTAAAACTTGGTAGCTTTCTACCCCTGCAATGTTATCTGTAATATCTGCATCTATCGTAAAGGAACCTTTAAACACTTTCCCGTTCATGACAGAGGCATCAATAGTTGGAGCAGTATTATCTATTAACACGTTTGTTCGAACATTCTGCTCCCCATCGGAGAGTTCGACTTCATGAGTACCATCACTCACCTCCGTCGTATTCCATGCATACGCTAAGGAATTGGCATGCTCTTCGGTAATTGTAAATTGAAAGTCTTCATAAACGCGATGAGTTCCATCATCACCCATATCTAAGACATGATTTGGATCTGGATGATTTGGATCAGTTAAAATGGTACCATCAGCTAACACTAGACGAACATTTCTTAAGTTATAATCGTCACGGTTTTCACCAGGATCTCCTTCCCATGGTGTAGCTTTATTTCCGGCACGAATCGTAATCGTGTTCTCACCCATTGTTAAGTAATTCGGGTCAATTGGTACCGTAATGGTTTCCCATTGTGCCATCCAATCATCAAAAATATGCACAATTTCATCGCCGATCGTAACACCATTTTGGAAGTACGTATTGATACCACTTACTTCGAAGGCAAAATAAGCCGTATGCTCAAGGGTACGATAGTTATCTTCTTTACCTTCCCCATCAATTCTCAAATCTAGTTCAGAAGGATCCTTCGTTTCTGAGGTTCCTTTGACGACATAAGTACCATGTAAAATCTGATTCTCCTCCACATTTAAACGTAAAGGGGAGTCATCTAAGTCACTTTTAATGGAAACAGTCTTTACACTTGTTTCGGTCGTATTTACTCCATCCGAAGCGGAAAAGTAATACTCAATCTTTTTCTTTCCAATCATTTCTGGAGCATAGATTCGATAGCTAAAATTATCTTCCTCTTCCCCTTGCTCGATCAATGCTTTTTTAAATTCCGTTTCCCCATCCATACGATAGTGAACTGCAACTGTTTTTAATTCTTCTTGATCACTCGCTGTAGCGGTAACATCTAAATCTTCTGTTTGCTCAATTGATGTAATATCGGATGCATGTTCAACCACTGGTGATGTTGTATCCTCTAAAACATTCACTGGTTCTTCCGGTACTTGGTAAGCTTCTACTTCACCTGGTGTTGCATCAAGCTGTCCTGCACTTACCTTTTCCATCACATTGGAGTTATCGGTTGGATATTTGTAAAATATGCCCTTATCTGGTTGGGTATCATCTGCGGTGTCCAGATCGTTATAATAAGCAATTGCATATTCATGACCGATATTGGAAGCAGCAATGAGCCCCCTCATACTGCCATTAGCCATCCCTGCTGATTCAATTCGTACAATATTCTCTCCTTCTACTAAATTAGAACCGTAATTCGCATTAAAATCTGCTACCGTTAGATGATTGTTTTGACCATTTATAATCCAGAAAACCAATGTTTCCTGTGATTCAATCACAACATCATCTGGAATAGATGGCCAAATAACATCACTTGCAGGGTCATTTCCGTAACGATATTGCATTTTATAATGTTCAAATGGAATTGGTTGATCGGTATTGTTGTAAATCTCAATAAATTCATAGCCGTCCGCTGACCCGACATTCGTGGAATCCGGAACAACCTCTGTTACGAGTAATGGTGGCAAGCTTTGCGTATCAATATCATTCGTTACTACATTTATCACATATTCTTCTGTTTGTACCATGTTTATCCCATCGGTTACTTCTATATAGTAGGTAAGATCATCTGCCACATACATCCCTGGAATCTCCACGTGGTAGCGATTAGGATCTGAACTATCAGGGGACATGGTAAGACTACGATATTCCGTTTCTTCACTTTTTACATAAAGCTTAGCCGATGGAATTGCTGTCTCATCAGTAATTTCTGCTTCAATGGTTACACTAGAAAAAGCTTCCGCTTCGACAACTGGCTCATGTACTATTACAGGAGGAGTCGTGTCCTCTTCCATTTCATCAAGCATGACTGGCTCACTCGGAACTTGTTCTTCCACAATCGTTCCAGGGGTTGGTGCTGCTAATGTTTCCCGTTTATTCATGCTTGTTCCTTCATAAGGATATTTATATTGAATCACAGCTCCGGTATTGTCATTATCTACTCCATCATAATCGGCATAAATCACTTCTTGTTGCTGTGCATCACGAAGAATCAATGCACGATTTCCACCATTTGCAAATCCAGGAAATGCCGTATCTGTCACTTCAACAACCTGGTCACTTGATAGATTCGTAGAAAAATGAGCATTAAAATCTTCTAAGCTATTATTTCCGTTGTTGTACCAGAATACACGTGTTTCTTGTGGCTCAATGTCTACATTCGGCACCTGGAAGCCAATTTCTCTACCGGAATCGGTATAATAATAGATCGTATGATAATGCTGGAATGATAAAGTCTGATTCGTATTATTATAGACTTCAAAATACTCATAGTAATCCGTTCCTCCCCCTTCTGTATTTGGGGAGATTTCGGTAATCAGCAGATGTGGATATGATTGAAAATCTTCATCCGCTTCACCGATAGCAGAAACCTCTATCAGGATGGTCTCCTCATTTGCTTCTGGATAACGAACTCGATGATTAGGATCTGTTGCTGTAATAAAATACTCCAGTGTGCCTGCTATTACATGATCAGCACTTATGTTTGCTGCAAATATGTTCGCTTCTATTTCAATCATAGGGATAGATTGATAGTTTTCTTCATCATGAAAACGATAGTGGAGTACACCATTTACTTTTAATTGATCATCCGTTAATTCTGCTTGAATGGTTATCGAACTACCCTCTTGAGCTTCTGTAACGGGTTGATGATCTAACGTTGGGGCACTGTGATCTGACGTAACAATTCGTTGTTCGGGAATTTGTACTTGCTCTATGGTTCCTGGAGTTGGATCCACAACTGTTTCATAGATATTCATTTCAGTACCTTCTTCTGGAAACTGATAGGTCGCCACTTTTCCAGAGGCAACATCTTCAGCAAGGTAACTGATCGAAATAACTTCGCTCTCTGTATCCTTTATAACAACTCCACGTTGTCCACTGTTATAAAAGCCTGTACCTTGATAGGACACCAATTGATTACTCGTTAATTCTGATTGATAATGAGCATTAAAATCTTCCACCGTTAAGTTTTTCGGATTGTTCCAAAATACAAGTGTCTCACCAGATTCAATCGTTGTTTCCTGGAAACTAAACGCCTTATCCTCTGTTCCGCTTCCATCGGTGTAACGAAGTGCAATCGTATAGTAATCTAGTGATATGGCGCTATCGGTATTATTATATACCTCGAAGTATTCATAATCATCTGCGCCATCATTGTTAGGCATGATCTCCGTAATGAGGAGTGATGGCAAAGATTGATAGTCGATTGCTTTTATTTCCACTGTTTCTTCTGTCGTTTGAACCGTTACTTCATCTGTTGTATCCTCTTGTTCTTCCTCTTTTTCTACCTGGTCTTCAACCTTTTCTTCGTTATGTATTACTTCTTGCTGCTGTTCCGTTACGTCCTGATCCACACTTTCCGTATCAGGATTCTCTTCTTCTGTATTCTCAATCGTCTCTTCCGTTGAGCCTTCCTCTTCTTGCGCCTGCTCCGCATCTTCTGTAGCTAGTTCTTCTGCTTCTAATTCAAGTGTCTCCTCTACTTCTCCTTCAGTGCTTGCATGTACAATAGATGCATAATCTAGCACATGAGATAAAAGTAAGAAAAAAATAAGTATAATAGATACCTTTTTCATAACCTTGTTCGACACTTTCACCTTGTAATCCCTCCTATTTTTGCTTTCGCATTCACTATACAAAACTAGTGTTAATCAGAAGGTAGATATGTGTTAATTTTTGTTGAAGTTTTTTGCGCTTCTTGTCCTAGGACATTATTCCTGTATTTTTATCATCAACAATTAACTCCTAAACTAAGACGGTATATAAAAAACAAAAGACCTTGTAAATGGTGAGCATTTACAAGGTCTTCATATTATCTTAAAGAATGCTTCTAAATTGTCTTGTTCGCGATTTTTGATTCTGAGGAAGCTAAGTCGTACAAATCTAAGACTTTAAGAGAATAATTATTTTTGTTCCTTTACCTTCCTTGCTGACTAATTGAAACGAGGAATTCTTTATCAGCTTAAGCTTCTCAAAAGGATTCTTGAATCCAATTCTAGAACTAGAGCTACTTAGCAATTCATCTTGTTTTTTTATTGAAATACCTAATCCATCGTCTTCAACAACTATTTTAATTTGATTCGCTACTTTTTTTACCGATAGTTTCAAAGTTCCTCCACCAGTCTTTTTGGATAATCCATGTTGTACAGCATTTTCTACTAATGGCTGTATTGTCATTGCGGGAATCAACGTGTCAATATCATGATCAATATTATAAACGATTTGTAAGTTATCACCATAACGAAGTTTTTCAATCGTCAGGTATGATTGAACAAATTCTATTTCTTCTTCTAAAGCTACAAGAGATTCCTGTTTTTGATAATCTAACTTTGAACGAAAATATATAGATAAATGTTCAAGTGCTTCACGAGTTTTATCAATATCTTGGTAACTCAAACCTATTATTGTATTCAATGTATTATATAGAAAATGTGGTGCAATTTGTCCTTGAAAATACATTAATTCATTATGAATGGATTCCTTAAAAGCCTCTTTTATAGATAATAACGATTGAATTCGTGAGATAAATTCATTCTCATCCACTGGCTTTTGGATGACATCATTAGCACCTAATTGTACAGAAGAAGGTAAATGAAACGGATGCCCTGAAACAGATAAGAGGAGAATAGGCAATTCAGCTAAATGAAAATCCTCTCTTATCTTTTTTGTTAACTCTACCCCTGATACATCCTGTGTTTTAATATCAATCACAGCCAATTCTATCGAATCCAAGGTTATAAGATCATAAGCGTCTGAACCTTTATCACAAGCTATAACAGAATTTCCTTGGTTTATCAGTAGGTTCATCATATTTGCCAGTTGATGATGATTTTGATCAACTAACAATATAACGTTTGAATGGTTGGAGTTAAATTGTTTTATTGGATACTCTAATGGTTCTATTTCAGTTACTGATGTCGCCACTTCATTATCGGATCGATAAACTTGTAAAGAAAAGGTAAAGCAAGATCCTTTACCAGGAACCGAGTCAACCCAAATTTTACCACCCATTAATTCTACTAGTTTTTTTGTGATACTTAATCCAAGACCGATACCTTCTCTTTCACTATTATTTTGTTGGGGTATCTGAAAAAAGTTTTCAAATATTCTTTCTGCATATTCCTCTTCCATTCCTACTCCAGTGTCCTCAATAGATATATGAATTTTGTCTTTATTCTGATATGCTGAAACTGTAATTTTACCTACCTTTGTAAACGTAATAGCATTTTGCAGAATTTGAAATAATATTTGTCTTAAACCACTTTCATCTGCAATAACAAATGGTAGATTTGCTGGTATTTGTTTCTCTATACTAATTTTTTTCGGTTCCTTAATAAAGATTGATAGTTCTTCAACCATTTCATTTATTAATTCTAGACGAACTGGTTTTAAATTGAGTTTATCATCGTGTATTCTAACAAAATTAAAATCTTTTACTAAAGAATATATTTTTTTACAAGCATGATTGATCCAAAAGACTAATTCATGCTGCATTTTTTTTAATGGACCTCTTTTCCCTTGCATTAACATATCTGAATATTGAATAATTTTATGTAAGGGTGTTATTAATTCCTCGGTTGTTTTTAAGAGAAACTGATCTTTTATCTGACTTTGAACAAGTACCTCTTTCGAAAGTGTATCAATTTTTTCATACGCCAATATTCTTCTGTAACCTATAAAAAAGGAAAAGCTTATCGTCATAATTAAAAATAAGGTTAATGGAATATGACTTACATCAATTTCTAAAAACAGTTCCAAACCTAAAGAAAAACCATAAGAAGTGAAACAGGCACCGGCCACTAATAAATACCTAGCTCCCTGTACTCTATGATAAATAGATTTTATTAAAATGAAAATGATATAGATAAAAGCAATTACCATTATAATTATAAATAGAATCTGAATGGATTGAACAGGCAGATTTAACAGCTCACTAGGTGGCTTTGGTATCCCTAAATAGATGGCTTGTATAATAAGAATAGAAGCAACCCACTTGGTTAGCCGATTACTAGCATGCTTTTTAAACACATGGTTAATGAATAAGAGGAAAAATAATACCGATAAGCTAATGAAAGATAACTGGATACTTAACAAAACATTCATAGGGATGTCCTGAAAGAATAAGTAAATTAACTTCTCATTTTGTGTTGACACATAAACACCTTGTAAAAAGCAAAACAATGCAAAATATAACTCATCTAAAGCTTTTTTATTTAATACAAAATAGAAAAAGAAGATAATGCCTAATAAAAAGTAACCGCCCACTATAATCCCATCAAAAAATTTACTTCTATTAGACTCTGATATAATTTGATTCATTTCCCCAAACGATATGGATTTTACAATTCCTCCATTAGGAACACCGTGTGTATTCGATACATGAATAACAATCTCCAAAAGTCCATTCTTGCTAGTGGGAAAAACTAAGTATTTACCTTCACGATAACTATGCTCATCTATTAAAGATGAAGTAATACCCATTCCACCAACAAACTCACCATTTATAAAAGTTTTACTGGCATGGCGTATGGAATTAATTTGTAGTCCAAAACGGTCCTTTTCCGGTACGAGTATGGATAACCTATATGTTCCAGTCTCAATAGAGTTTTTTGTGCCAGTAAATTCTGAATCCCAATTTCCAGGAACTTTTATATACGACTTCTCATGGGAATAGTAAGCGAATTCCTCCGGGTCAATAAGCTTATTTTTATAGAACTCCCATTCCCCATTTAATTTAACAGTTCCTTCTTCCATGGTGTTCCAATTTCTTAAATCTAAAACCCCATTCTCTATATGGTACACATTTTCATTACCAAACCATTTACTAATTAAACCTAATAGTGTTAAGACAATAATTAAAACTGAAGTAATAATAGAAATTGTTTGCTTCATAGCTTTCTTCCTTTTATAAAATGATAGGTTTTAAATTGTAGTCTTTTATATGTATAATAAATTATATAATATATTCTACTTGATAAAATAACTCATTACTATTTAAGGTAAAGGATGAATCAATTGATTAAAGCAATTTTGGTAGATGATGAAGAATTATCTATCATTCCATTAGTTAAGAAACTACAAAAATTTAAAGACATAGATATTGTTAAAACATATTCAAATCCAAAACAGGTTGTTGTTGAGGATATGAATTTTGATGTTGTATTTTTGGATATAGAAATGCAAGAAATGGATGGTTTAAATTTAGCAGAGGAAATTTTATCAAAAAACTCAAACATTCAGATTGTATTTGTTACGGCTCATTCTGAATACGCTATACAAGCATTTGAAATTCACTCCATTGACTACTTATTAAAACCAGTAACCACAAAACGTCTTGAGAAAACCATTAAAAGATTGAAAGAAAGTATTGCTGCTAAAGAACAATTACAAGTCAGCCCACTACCCGAAAGTCAGCTTTCTATTAAATGTTTTGGTGAACTTCAGGTTTATTACAATAAACAGCCTCTTTCCTTTAAAACTGCCAAAGCTAAAGAGCTCTTTGCGTTTCTTCTTACTTACCGTAACACATATATCCATCGTGATAAGATAATCGAAGAATTATGGCCAAATCAAGATTACAAAAAATCAAAAACATATTTACACACATGTCTTTCTCATGTAAGGAAATTGTTTAATAGTATAAATTATTCAGAATGCATTCTCTTTAAAAATCAACATTATTGTTTACAAATGCATTTAAAAGATTGCGATGCCTTTCTCGTAGAAGATGTTATAAAAAACGTTACTGTCATCGATGAATCTAATATAGAACTAGTAAAACAAGTCATCCATTCCTATGATGAACCCTATCTAGATATGAATGGGTACAATTGGGCATATGAAAAGTCTCAGGAATTCCATCAACATATTATCTATCTCTTATATAAAACGATTGAATACTATAAACAGAAAGATATGAATAAATCATTATATTTTTTGGAAATCCAACGTAAACTCGAACCATACGTAGACGAAAATATCGCACAAAGCATGGAACTCTTGATAAAACAAAATAATCGTTCAGAAGCAATTAAGTTATATCAGGAACATAGAAATTTAATTACAGAAGATCTTGGGATTGAACCTTCCGAAACGGTAAAGAAACTGTATGGTACGCTTCTTAATACCTAATCTGCATAAGTATATAGATATTAATGGATAGAATCACTAGTCACTACATAAATAATTGCATGAAGGTATTGAATGAACGGGTGCTTAAAGGGTTCGTCCAATACATTGTGAAATGCTAGTGATTCTATCTACTATACTACTATTTTTTGACCTTATATTTATTCTAAAAACTTGAGTTTCGTTTGAGAAACGAATCTCTCCTCTATATAGTGCTTGTTTCCTTTATTTACTAACCGTTTCTTTCCAATGCTGATTATTTCTTTCAAGTTTTTTTCTTCTATAGTAGACGATAATGAGAATAATTAAGACGCTGATTAATACAAAGAAACCAATACTCCAATTCAATAGCACACTTGATCTTTTTGTCTCATCTTTGTTTAAGTTATTGCCTTCTACAGTTTGTAGTTGTACTGCATTTGTAAAAAATTTATCTGGTCCACTTTGTACAACAATTGAAGCATTGTTTTCCAAGAATTGCAGATAAGCTAATAATTCATTAGAGAAGTATTGATTATTTTCATCTAAATTATCAAGTACTGCCATATAATAATTTTCTTCCCATGGATTCTTCTGCATAAAGCCATAAAACTTCGCCTCAGATTGTAAGAAACCATGATCACTTAAACGAGGAACCGATTCATCATAATTCACGATCAGATCTTCTACCATGGACTTTAATAGCTTATGCTCATTAATAGATCCAATAAAGATTATATGTCCCTTTTCTAATTGTTCCTCCGTTATTTCTGAAGAAGATACTAGATGAATTGTGGGAAGACTATTATTGATTGACAAAACGTTAAACAAATTTTGCATATCTTCATTTGATATTTCTTCATTAGGTAGTACAATGAATAATTCGTCATTTCTATCTGAAAATGGAAATGGAAAACTGTTAAAATTCATGTCATATACATCCGAATTAGATTGCGTTGGCAATATGAGTTTACTATCATCAAAAATATATATCCATTTACTTTTTTCCGTTGATAAACATGGATTTTCAGTACGTAACCCATTGGCTTCCATTTGGAATGTCACTAATTGATTATCTTGTAAAATTTCTTTGTCGAATGGTATATTGACTTTTGCATTACCGTCAGCATCTTCTTCCAATGCTTGTATATCCACTGAATGTGGTACCCCGTTGATTGTAACAATTAATTCAACTTTCCCATCGACTTCTGTTTCAGTTTTATTTGCATGTATTTCCTTCGAATTCTTTATCAGATCTGAACGTTTTAGATATAATTCGATAGAAGGGTTTTCAATGTCGTGCTTATTCGCTGGCAAATAATAATAATACGTTTGTGTTCTTGTATTAAAATTATCTAACATCAAGTCTGCCATCCCTAAATCGCTTAACGTGACTTCATTATCATTTGGTTGCTCCTCAATTAAAGTAGGTAAATCCTTTATTTGTAGTGTTTCTCCTGTTATTTGCTCCACATATTGATTGGTCGTTAGTAACCTAATGTTTTTTAAAATATCCTTCGAATGATTCGCTAAAACTACTAAAGCATTGACACTATGCTGTTCATATTTTATCTGAAGTTGTGAAAGGTATAGAGAATCCTTATTTATTTCATTTTCTTCACTATTTAATGTTTGATTCATCCATGACGTCTCAAATTCCTCTGTCGCACCAACGATTACAATATTACCATTAATAGCTTCCACTTCATCTTCATTTACTACAGATATTGTATCTTCCATTGATTGGCTAGATAAGTAGCTTGCAATTATATGTGCACTTTGCATTGTCTCATTGGAAGGGGACTTTGGAATAATGACATCCACCTGATGCTCTAAAGATCCGATGTATGAACGTGGATAATCTTCTAAACTGATAGCAGAATCCTCGTTCAGTTCTGTTTCTATATTTAGGAATGAGTTGGCTTGAATTGTCATCCAGTTCCCTGTTGAGTTTTGGAAGACGCATACCCCTTCCATTACATATCCTGAAAAGCTAGCAGTAATTGTATGAATACCTTCATTCAATGCTGTTCCTTCCAATTTCACCCGTACGTTATGAGAATTCTCACCTGCAAGTGAAACAGTATGAACAGGTTCTCCATCAATTTTAATGGTTAGGGATGATGGTTCAATTAATAATTCTGAATTTGTTATATCGAACTGTACATAATAATCATTCGATTCGAGATCTGAGAAAAGTTCATAATAAAAATTTGATTCTGCAGAAGGACCAGATAATTCAATAGGTTTATTTGTCAATGGTTGTTTTGTTATTTCACTATTTGTACCTTGAATAGGTACACTATCTATTTCAACGATACTATTTGCAAAAACATCAACATAGGTAAAACTAGTAACATATAAAATAAATATAAGTGAAAGGAAATATAATTTTATCCTCTTCAAGATTATTTGCCTCCTCTTTCGACTGTATAACGTTCTGTTTTATACCAGACATTTTCTTCTTTTTTTATCTTTCGTTTTACTTCTAAAATAAGTGCATATATCACAAGGACAATCCACATCTGAGAATATGTAAAGTACATAGCTATAACATACAATATATTTCGAACAGTAAGTTGGTCTTTTTCAATACTTAGTGTAATCATGATTTCTGTTAAATAGAGCAGAAATGCCATGACCCATAACACAATGGCAACATTTCCTATTTGTAGATTTAAGTCATAGAACAAATTTATAATAAAAATTAAATTCGAAAGAATCACACCAAGGAAGAACAAGAAATACGTGAAAAAGAAATAGAATATATCGAATAATATCTTTTTATGTCGTAAGCTAAACATCTTCCCCAGAAATTTCAGAACGACATATTGATTCCCTCTTGCCCATCTTGTTCGTTGCTTCCACCAAACATTTAAGGTTTCGGGTTCCTGTTCCCATGTGATTGCTGCCGGGAAATAACGTATATAATATCCAAGATTATAAACTCGAATCGTGAGTTCTGTGTCCTCTGCTAAAGCTGAGTGATCCCAGCCATCCAACTGCTCAATAATGTCGCGGCGTATTGCGAAGTTCGTACCTGGAATAGTTGCAATTCGAAACCAATTAAATCTTCCAGCTTGTACCATCCATTGAAAACAGATTGTCTCGATATTAATACATTTTGTAAGCCACGTTTTATTTGCATTAATGACTCTAAATTTCCCTACTATAGCAGCAGCTTTCTGATCATTTATCAGTCCCATCACTAAGTGCCATACTGCTTTTCGTTCTGGTGTGTTATCAGCGTCATAAACTACAACTACTTCACCTTCTGTATTCTGTAATGCATAGTTTAATGCACTTGATTTTCCTTTTCCTTTAAACGGACCTTTTGTTTCGATAGTTCGAATAAAAGGGTATTGATCCGAAAATTGATTACCAATTTCTTTTGTTCGATCACTACAATTATCACAGATTAAGACAATCTGCAGTTTATCTTTCGGATAAACTAGCCTTGACATAGCGGTTAGTGTTTGTTTAATTACAACTTCTTCATTATGTGCTGGGATAAAAACATTTACGAAAGGTAATTCCAAGTTTCTCATTTTTCTCTCCCAAGCTGGAATTACTCTTTCAAATTTTTTAAAATGCTGATATCCTCCTTGGGCTAGAAACATATGATAGAGTAACATTACCCAAATAATGATGAGCGAAGAATAAAATAAAATATCAGCCATCAGTTTCGCTCCTTAAATAATCGTTTACGATAACGTATTCTTAGCGTCAATATATGAATAATAAATATAACTATAGTCGATAACGTAGCAAATACGACTAACCATAGTGCAATTTCAAACGGTTTCTCTTTCAGTCGATCTTTTACATCAGTTTTCCACGATAAAGTTTGATCTACTTGAACTTCTCCATTACCAGGCAATACAATATGAACTAAATCTGTTTTAACAAAGTGTTTCTCATTTCTTAATTCAATCCACTCTAAATTAGGTACTTTTTCTAAGAGGGCTACCATTTCTTTTAAATAGTCAACTCCTAGGTAGGGATGATAAAATCCACCAATTACCGCACCGGGTACTTGTACAACATTGCTTATCGATTGTTCCATTTCAGCAATTGGATCATCAAGATTATCGTCCACAAATCCTATCGTTTCTGGATATAATGTCATTCCATTCAAAATGGAAGGTTTACTAATAAATAATGGATTTATCATGACTTCCCAATTTTTATCTGAAACTTGCATTTGTCCAAATAATGCTGAAAAATAGGTTGACACTACGTTGTATCCGTTGGAGCTCATCGTATAATGAGGCGCTTCGAATGCAACAGGTGTATATTCCAATTTTGTCAATGAGTGAATCGAATCTTGTAACTTTGTTTGGACATATTCAGTTTCAATTTTTTGGAGATTGTTAACATATTGATTATATTCGCCTTTACTAGCAAACTGATCTTCCATCTTTATCTTTTCGGGAATTTCCTCTGGGTTTAAGGTAGTAATCGGTTGATTTAATTCTGCATCCCAAAATTCGAATCCCTCACCTGTTTCGGCATATCGATAGCTATGGGTATATCCATGAGATATTACATATGCTCCTCGCCGAACGAGTTCATCAAGAGCCTTTCTAAGTTTAGGCTTTTTTTCTAGAGTAATCTTCTCTCCAGTATTTGAGTTAACATAAACCGGAATCATGGCTAAATAAACAGGAATACCTTTGTCCAACAAATAGCTACCTGCCTCTAGTACTAGTTCTGGATCGGAAACTGGAGATATATCCTCTAACCGTATATAAGCAGGGTGTGTTTTCGGTTTTTCTAACTGAAATAAATCATACATAGCATGCGTAATAGCATATTTCTCCTGTGAAAATAAATTATTCAATGCAATATAGGACGTTTGACCATCTTGAATAATTACTGGATACTTTTCATCAAATTGTTGTCCATAAACTATAACTGTAGCATTTTCTGGTGCATCCACATGTAGTATTTCAGCTGGATATGTTAGGTTATTAGTACTGACACGATGAATAGTTTTCATCCCCAGAAAACTCCAGTTTTGAAATTGATGCAAGTCTTTTGCCCCCTTACCGATTGCAAGCAATCTTCCATCAAATTCATTCAATGCATGATCTTGAGAGGTTTCATCTGTTTTCTTGGCTGAGTAAAATACTACAATATCTTGTTCCTGTAATTCCTCATTATTTACTCGCTCCCATTCCAACACCTCAACGCTTTGAAACATTCCGCTTAACGTACTATCGAGAAAATGAACATTAGCAAACGTTTGGTCATCTGCACCATAATAAATAATTAAAACTTTCCTCTCGTCTAGATCATGCATCGTACTCGATGCATGAATTGTATCTGGAACGAACTCAAAAAAGGGAAAAATGAATATGATGGTTAAAAATAACAATTTTTTATAGACCATAAAAAACTGTCTCCTTCTCGACATCATGGATAAATTGCAAATAATCCATCTGTCCCATTTGTTGGTTATATTCTTCATAGCTAATATGAAAAGATAATGTTACGCTTTTTCCAGAAAGCAATTGATGTGTTCCCAATCGTTCGCCTATTTTTTCAGCTACCAGTTCTGCATTGTCTTTAGGTGTTTCAATTAATAAGAATGCAAATTTATTATTACTATACCGGAATTTTCTATCTGAATATCGCAGCGATTCACTAGCCCTCATTCCAATGGTTTTTAACAAATAGTCCAGTTCCTTCTGACCATACGTCTTTGAAAACTCGTTATAATTGTCCATTTCCAAAAATAATATTGTAAACTTTCCACCATAGCGATTAATACGGTTCATTTCCCTCTTCATTTCAATTTCCAGACGTTGAGAATTGTCAAATGACGTATCTGGATCAATGGCAACAAATAGTTTAATTTCCTGCCTTAATTTATTTCTTTCCATTACAATTCGGCTAAGCTGGTCATAAATATAACCCCCAAACAGATTCGTTAACAATAGCCCAACACCGTATAAGACAAAGATTTTCATCGTTAAAAATTCACTATAAAAGCCTCCGTGTTCGATATTTTGAATCGCCAGAAATAAAATAATAGAACCCATAGTAAAAAGAAAAAATAAACTTACAATAAGTCCAACGATCATTCCAAAGAATAATGTAATTATAGAAATGAGGGCGAATAATCCAAATAATATTTTTCCTACCAGTCCATTCGGCCATAAGAACTCAAACATAAGAGCATAGCTAATTGCAAATAAACATATTTTGACAAATAAATTTTTATCCTCATTGAAAAACGCCTTCATCTATTCCTCTCCTTTCAGCTAGTAATGGAAGTAGATTATCAAATGCATGTGTGTCTAAATTATTTAAAGAAATATATCCTCCACCATACTCCTCCGATTCATCCGCAACTTGAAGGTCCTTCATTCTATCATTTAATTGTATTGCTAAAGCATTTTCTTCCACTTCTAAACACATTAAAATCGCAAGCGCATATACAGAAGCTCCCTCATAATCGACAACAGGATCTTTTGTCTCATCCGAAAATCTTCCATATAAAACACCATCATATTCAGTTAGGGCATCTTTGGTAAATTGAACTAACGCTGATACGTCCCCTCCCCCCAATGCTCGGTGATAACCTATATAATACTGATCAATCAAATTAACTTCAGAATTATATGTATAACTATTTTCCAGATGGTAATAGGTTTCAGGGAAAAAACCGCTCTTAGATAATGGAGCTTCCAAAAGAGTATCAAGGTTTAAATCATACTGATTAGCAGTTAGAATTTTTTCTTCATACATAAAATGTAATGCGTCTGGATCTATATAACTTAAAGTGAGAATATCTCCTTTTTGCTTACTTTTTATATCTGCATGATTTATAAACCCATTACTCTGCATATTGTATTGTACAATTGCTTCACCTATCTTTTTCGCAGTCTTTGTATAGATAGCCGTATGCCATATCTCGCCAGCTTTAGATAAAGCCTTGGCAATTCTCAAATCATCTAATAAAGCATTTGCAGGCGCAAGTTTCTCTCCTTCTATACGCCACGGAATTAACGTGCTATCTTTCATAAAATAATCTTTCAAAACATTATATTGTTTATGAAATTCATAACGATCGTTTTTCTCTACTAAATATTCCATCCATAAACCAATAGATTCTGATAGATAAATATCAGATTGATTTAGTAGATCGGTTTTGATTAAACCGTTTTTTTCATATAGGTGGTTCTTTACAAAACTCTCTGCAAGTAGCGTTTCTTTTACTGTGTTTTCATTCGATTTAAACTCCAAATTTTTAACTCCAATAAAAATAATGATGAATAATAATCCTGGAATGAGAAAAGCCCTTATTTTATTCAAGATTCCACCTCTACATTTCTATCTTTATTGCTGACAATTTAGATTTCTAATATGGATCGTCGCTAGTAGCCTTGATAACCTTTTTATGTTGATACATGACTATATCAGCATACTTTAATAATTCCTCCTCTGACTGACCGTGAAGAGGATAAATACTAGACCCAATACTTATATGGCAAAATACTGGTTTGTTCTCGATCAAAAAATCTCTTTGAAACTGTCTTTGTATGTCCACAATAATGTTATTCATTTGGTCTACATCATCAATAATCATTAAAAATTCATCACCCGATTTGTGAAAAACATTGCTCTTTACAACTTCAGATAATCTCTTAGCACATTCTATTAATAATTTGTCCCCTATTATGTGACCATATTTGTCATTAATTGATTTAAAATGATTGATATCCAAAAACAGGATACCAAACTGCTTATTCTTTTCGTCGGATTGCTTTATTAGACTTTGGAGAGACATTCTAAAATTGCGCAAATTCGATAGACCAGTTAATTCATCTGTGAGTGCAAGTTTTATTAACTTTTCATATCGAAAATTACAACGTTGATTCATTATTAAATGCCAATCTATAGTTTGCTTCATTGTTAGGTTATATTTCAAGTTATCATCTACCTTTCACTAAGTTTTTTAGAGATTTAATATGAACTCTTAGCAACGAATAGTAATATAATACGTATTTAAACATGTAGACTTATAATTCTTGGCACATTAAAAAGACACGATTCTAATAAATAATCGGTATCATTGAATAGCCAGCTTATAATAAATCATAACAGTGATCTAATAGCAGCCATTATTATAGATGACCAAACTAGATCATTTTTTCTTTCAAACCATTTATATTTTATGGTTAATTTCCATTACATACTTGTAATCAAATGAATTTAAAAGTTCAAAATTGCACTCCTAGATAATATTAATTTTATGCTCTTAAAGATCTCTTAAAAAATCGGTTCATATTACCGAATTTATTGTACAGAGGCGAGGGAAGTCTCGCTAGTCGATGAAAACGCCACGACCTATGGCGTCATCGACACTAGGACGTCCTGTCCGTCGGGGCTGAACAAGGTTGTTCCTGCATATGAACGAAACTTACCCAATATTTTATATATTACCTCTATATACTTACATTTTCACCGATTTACTTCGCTTTTCTTAGAATTACATTTTTATTTAAGGAGATTATGAACATCTTTATAGGGTCTAACCAAAGAATTATAGAGGTTTTTTGGAAAAAGGGTGCACTTAATAAGCCACCCTTATCTTTTTCAAAGAAATGGAAAATAATGTGCTATAATCGAACTTTCCTTTTCCTTCCCACAATATACTCACGGCGACAAACCCTTCCACATCTCACGGCTTCCATTGCGCATACATTCCTTCGTTCAGTCTATCCATGAAATGGGGTCGGCAATGCTTCCTTTCAGGGTCATTGCCCGATAGTATAAAAATATACCGACAGCTCCGTGCTTCAAATGTTATTATCGACTTTAATCTAAAATATAAGTGAAATTTGAAAACTTAGTATATAGACATGGAGGCAATTTTCGCAACCTCCTCTAACTCTATATTTCCTTCAACATTATCTTCTATAAAGTTTACCTCTTCTTGAACACTATCCAAGTAATTCATTATTTACCTCTTTTCTAGACGTCACATACTATTGCTAGTATAAGAAAAAATTTCTTGAATATAATTATACCCTACATACTTTTGTCCTTTTTTATCAAAAACTAATTTGATTAATGTTGACGAACTTATAAATTATTTAAAATAAAAATACAGCAGGAAGTTTTTTTACCCCCTGCTGTATTGCCTTTTTAATGTTAGTTATTCTAAATTTTTGTGTATTTTTACATATGTAAATGTTTTGTACATACAGATTTCTCATATTATAATCAAAAGTATTTAGACATTTTTCTCAATCCAGACATCCTCATGACGCTTAAGATACCAATTTTCTATAGCCAACGCATATGGCAACGGAATGTCATCAATTGTTTCCATATGTGCCGGAACCGAACGATTCATCGTCGTTATGGAAGCAACTTGAAAATGTCTTTGTAATCGATTTTGTGAATAAGACATTTCAATCACATTTTTTCTTTTCGTAATAAACATGCGGCTATTTAAACCTCCATGCCACCATTGAACCTGGTCTGAGGTCAGGACATATCTTGTATGCATATAATCAAGAATCCGGTGTAATACAATAATACATAATAAAACTAGAGACAGTATCCACCAAGCCTGATCAATTTGGAAAAAGTTGGGCTTGAAATAAAATAACCCTATCGTTGCTATCATCCATATCCAACTTGGCCTCAACATTTTAACCCCTAAGGATTTCCGTGGAAGTCTTTGTAATTCCGTATGTAACTGATAGATGGGTAGTAATTCTTCTATTAACTGATAAGCCTTTTGGATCGGCAGAAAGGGATAAAGTGAGTTTACGTTTACTGATCCTTCAGACTTATTTGGATTGGCGGAACTAATTAACTTCACTTCCGCTAACCCAAACATTCGCTTAATAAATGTTTGTTGAATTTCCAAACCTTGAATTTTCTTCTTTTCGATCGCAAAATAACTTTCATCCAATACTCCTCTATTAATGTAAATATGTGTGTCATCGGAAGAGATTTCATATTTCCCATAGCGGATAAACGTCCTCGCAAAACCAAAAGCAGTAGCAATGAAAACTGCCAACACAATGATTCCAAATAATAGCCATTTACTATGAAGTAAGCTTTGAAATATACCCTCTATCTGTTCTTCCTCTGGCAATAATGGTTCCATATGATCGAAAATACCGGCAACAATCGGAATAATCGCCAGGAAACTTAATGATGTAAAACTCGCCTTCCATAAGTCTTTTCGCTTCGGGGTAAAATGAACTGTACGAGTTGTCTCCTGGATAAGTTCTTGTTTTTCTGGAGCTTCCTCCTTATGTACATCAATGTTCGTTACCTCTTCAGTCACACTTTCTTTTTGAACTATGTTTTTCTTACCTGGTTGCACTAATTCAAGTAAAAAGTCAGCATGTTTCTTTGTTATTACCTCAAAATGGATGGCATCGTCTTCCCCGTCCATCGCTGTTTCAAATGTTAACGAAGTTATTCCAAAAATTTTATGAAATATTGTTGTCTTCCTTGTCACATTTTGAACTCTAGAAAACGGAATCGTGCTTGTCTGCTTTACAAAAATTCCTTTATGTATATGAAACGTTCGATCTTTCCACTCATATTTTTCAACAAACCAAACTACCACAATATAAAGTAACTGCAATACAAGAAATATCACAAATGCATATCTTCCATACTTAAAAAGCCAAAACTCGGAATCCTTTCTGAATATAAACAAGATTAGTCCAATCAAAAAACTATTTTTCACTAATTGATAGATTCGAAAAGCAATCGTTAGCGGATGATATCGCATTATTCATCCACTTCCTTCAACTTTGCATAGTCCGCTAATGTTTCCCTTATCTTAAGTGCAACATTTTCATCTAATGCAGGAATAACATGAGAAGAACCCATTGTTTCTACTTTGATTGAACGAACTTGATAACGCTTCATAATCGGTCCTTGACTGGTGGAAACGGATTGTATCTTAGCCATTGGAACGGTCACCCATTCTTTATTAAGAATGCCATAGCTTAATTGAAGATACTCATCATCAAACTGATAGCTCCAGCTTCGATAGAGATAACCCGGTTCTATGATAGACCATATTATACCCAATATATTAAGCACGACTAAGCCGATCAATACCCAAAAAACCCATGTTGGCCAAGCAAAAAAATGATCCAACCAAAAAAAGATCCCTATTACCACAAATACAATCATATTACTAAGCGTGTCGGTAATCATGCGTACTTTTGGAAAAGAAGGTGATAAATTATGTTTTAATGTTCTATTACTCACAAGTAGTAACCTCCTCATTTCATTATATTTCTATTTTCATATGAATGAAGTATCTTTTCAAATCTATTGAACTATGAAATATCCTGTATTCCTTACTTCTTTGGTTAAAAATTTTTTACTCCTTTTAATTTATATAGCTTTTTCCAAATAACTTTATCCAATTTCTCATGGCATTTTTCATGATATCCAAACTTTTCGAATTTCTTCGTTTTAAGTCTTCCAATCGTGTGACGAACTTCTTGATCATGAAATATTAAGCTTCGATACTGCTCGTTTTTTAAGTAATCTTGGAACCAAGAGTGTTTCTTAAGTTGGTTTATGTTTTTCTCAATGTCCTCTTCCCTAACTTCCTTTAATAAGGAGAGATCTACTATAACACTTAAGAGCTCAAATAATATCCCTATTCCTCCCAATGTGTTACCTCCTATATAGTTGTTGTTAGTAGAATTACGATATTATTAAGAGAAAAGTTTCATGTCTTGAGTAATAAAAAAAGAACAGCATCCAAACAACACTAAAAACCATCAAAATACAAAAAGAGACAGGTTACTTCTCAAGCTCCCCATCTCTAGAATCACAAATCATTCTTCATCATTTTTAGCTTTTTGAAATAAAGCTTCTGGGATCATTTCAAAGCCTTCGATCATCGTATTTTCTTCTACTTCGATCATGAGACTAAGCTTTCCATCGAAGTGGATTTGCCGTACATATCTCAAGTCTTGTGGACCAATTTTAATATCCGCTACTTTTGTTTTAATTTTGATCGACTTTGAATTATATTTCGGTATGATACTACTCGCTTTGAATTCGTATTTTTCATCATCAATGACGGTCTTGAAAGCAGTTTCTACCTTTTCTGAATCGACATCTTCTACGCCACTGCTTTTTAGAACTGTTTCTACATCCTTGTAGTCTAATTTCGGTATCTCTTCCTCTTCATTCTCTTCTATTACACGATGAATTTCGTCGTATACATTGGAAAGTGTAGATGTATTGATTTGGTCACCCGTAACCTTTTTCACAATTTCTTCAAAAACCACTTTATCATCCGCGGCAGTCATCGTCTCTTCGGCATTTAATACTTCCTCAATGAAATGATAATTCAGTTCATACGCTTTCCCTGCCGAATAAAGGACGTGGTTAACATCCGCAGCATTATCTGTGAAACAAGGGAATAAAAACCCTGATATTGGAGCCTTCAAATTGATGACAGGGTCTACGACAAAATTATATTTGAATTCCTTTTCTACATAGTCAAACAGTAATTCTTTTTTCGGATCTTGGGTTTTATTCATACTACATAGGATAAAAGAACTGGAATAAACCGTATCTCTTCCACTTTCTTCCGACTCTTCATTGCCGCGCTTCATCGGTTTCATATATTCTCCTCGAATAAAAGTTACGACAATATCCATTTCATATTGCTTGTCTTTCAACATTTTTTCTACGAGGCGAAGCATTTGACCCTTCCACTCTTCCGTATCATTACTGAGTAAACCTTGGTGTAGAATGAGCTGACTGTTATCTTCTACATCACGTTGGAACTTTAATTCAAATATTTTTTCGTCCATCTGACCAGATAATACTTTTTTAAAGTTGGCCATAAATAAATCTTTCTGTTCCTCTTCCAGCAATTCAAATGGTACACTCTGATGATGATAAATTTCACTCGACTCTTTCATGATGTACACATTAAAGATTTCATGTATTTTTAATAAATCATTATTTACTTTGAATTGTTTTCGAATATTTGCAATGTCTTTTTTGTTCAATTTTGTTCCACTCCTAGTTGGTATTACATGTGTTTTTCGAATGTGTATTCTATCATTTTAACACAGATCCCATTTGTTTTATCCACTCTTTTCTGAGAACTAGTAGTGCTTGATTAAGGACGTATTATAAGCTTTTTGGTGTGGGGATTTATTATGATAATGATGTATGGGGATCCATCAACCAAAAGGTAAGCTGAAAATGTTAATCTAGCTTACTTTTTTCAGATGATAATACTTTATAGCTGGAGTTAACAGTTCATTTTATAATAAAATATACATGAGACTTTAGTCCTTTTTTATTTGAATTATAACAATCTTGAAGGGAGCTTTAATAAAATGATAGCATTTTTTATTTCAATAATAATTCTAGCAATCCTAGTGACATTCTGGTTATTCTTCATAAGCAAAAAACAATCTATTAAGCAAGTCCCAGTAAAAAAAGTAGATATTAGTTTTAAGAATGTTAATGGAAACTATATAGCTACAGGAAATAAAAATGAGTTTATTGTTAAAAAGGATGACCGCTTTGAATTCTTGGTCAAAGATGGAGAAATTATCGCTTGTAAGGATAATAGTCGACATAGTCAATTCATCTATTATAAGGAGGCATAGAGATGGGAATTATAGATTGGGCGTCCAATAAAGTGCAAACATTTACAGGAGAAGAAGAAAGACGAGAATTAGTTGAAAAATTCAAAGAGGTACATACAGAACACAAAAGTGTTGTCTATACAAAAGTAAATAAGTTAAATCATTTCATTCAAGAGTTTAACAATCGAATACAACAACTAAATATTTTTAGAAGGGACAAGGTTAAAATAAAAATAGGTAATCTTAGAGATTTTTTGGTTACGTTCGGTAATATAGATCAACAAATCATTTTTGCTATTGAAGAACAAAAAGAAATTATCTCTCTTTCCTCTAAAGATTTTGAATCTACCGATAACTATATTACTGATATAGATTGGAGTAAAGATGATGTTTTCAAAAAGACTTTTTTAAAAACAATCTTTGGTGCAAGATCAGAGACTAGGCGTCAAAACCTAACAATGAAAGAACACCTTAACGAGTATCAACTAGAAATTAAAAGTAGAGAAAAACAAATAGAATTTAAACAACAAAAAGTTATTACCGACACAAAAATTAGCGATTTATATAGCTCTACTATTGTAATTGTTGATCATACAATTAAAGAAAAAATCATTCCTGAAATGGAATTGGTAGGGGCAATGCTTGAAGCTGAATCAATTAAGAATATGATAATAGCTGATAAAGATCCGACAAATGCTACTATTAACAAAGACATAAGTCTGTTAAAAGATACCGTCTATAGTCGGCATTATCACTTTGTAAGGAATTCATTATTATTTTTTATTCTTTGTACAAAAATTTACAATACTCCTATTCTAACAAAACTATTAAATGAGGAAGCTTCTGATCATGACTATAAACAGCTGGAAAATCAAAAAAATATTTTATTAGAACAGGATTCAAAATTGTCATTAAACATGATGGAGGAGTAAAAACATGGAACTTAATAAAGTTATCGACCTAAGAAATAGCCTAGCTGAAAAAGAGAAGAAGGTCTATCTTAATATAATGACACAATTGAATACTAATACGAAGGAATTATTGTCTAACAATATTGGTTCACAATTAATATCTTCCTGTGTGCGTGATATTTCCGGTCAGGTTGTTCGTAAATATTTTGATTTAGGTGATTTATATATCACAGCAGATCAATTAGCAAAACGAATAACTAGTTTTAATTATAAAGATGAATACGATCCATTACTACATAATACTGAATACCAAAAAGAAGTATATAACTATAGCGATGATGTAGAATTTTCAAAGACACTATCAAACATCAATAAGCGCAGTGCTGAAGCCACCAAAAAGGTATTCGATGAACCACGTGACACAAGCGAACCCTTTTATGATAAAGGTAAAAAGTACCAGTCCCGTTCCGAATATAAGTATAGTGAGATTAATCCGGATAGTGATTATATGAAAGATGATTTAACTGGTCAGGAAGCAAGAAAAGAAACTATTCAAGGTGATCATGTACGTTCGGTAAAAGTAGCCTCTTACAATTCTCGTTATCTTGATAAAGAGTATGTTGAGAAGATGTCAGAAATCTATAATTCAGATGAAAACATGCAATGGATTAATGAGCGTGCCAATCAGTCAAAAGGATCTGCTGCGACGTTTGAAGAAACAATTCAAAAGTGGGAAAATTCATCACCTCACACGAAAAAGGAACTACAAGATAAAGGTTTTTTAAACAAGGAGGGAACAGTTCCGAAACATGTTAAGAAAGAACTAGAAAGAAACTTCCGTCATATTGGTAATGTAGAAAGCATGACTGCATTAAAACATACAAATTATCGAAAAGTGGGTAGTGATGCTGTTAAGGAAACAACCTCGTCAATGGCGAAAATCATGACGGGGCAATTAATTTACTACGTTCTTCCCCCACTTGTTTATGAAACAAAAACTATATTAACTAAAGGTTTTGTAACATTAGAGAGTTTTTTCCATGATATAAAGAAAGCAACTAAAAAAGTAATAAAGTATGTATCATCAAAGCTTAAACATATTCTTGCCAATTTCACAGAGAACTCACTAAAGAAATTTATAAAAATCTTTTTTGATATTTTACTAACTATCGTTAAAAATACGGTAAAACGAATTATGACGCTAGTTAAAGATTTAGTATTAGCACTTGTTGATTCGGTTAAAATTCTGTTTAACAAAAATGCTACTGCGTCCCAGAAAGCCGATAGCGTTTTCAATCTTATGTCTGTTACTGTCGCCAACTTTGTAGTCATTACATTAATGGAGTTTATAGAAAAGCAATTTTCAATTCCTCCTTTTCTAGTAGAAGCTATAGAATTACTAGCAGTTGTGTTAACAACAAATTTAGTTATGGTTATTCTACAAAAACTCGATCTTTTTAATGTAAAATACGGCTTTATGATAGCTAACATTGAACAAATATTTAGAGAATCTAAGCAAAAATATGATAGTAAAATCTTTGCTATGGAGACTGAAACTAATTTTGAAGTAGATGTCATTATAAATGATGTAATTTATGACATCAAAAATATTAAAGAACGATTAACTGAAATAGATGTCCATTCTGAATCAATCAAGGATGATTTAGAGAAAGTGAATAAAATTTTTAATATGAAGATAGATTTTGAAAAAGAATGGGAGAAATATGTTGGGTTCGCAAATTAGGAGGAAAATATATGGTTTTCATTGTAGGATTAGTAGTTGTTATCTTTATATTATGGTTTTTGGCAAAATTAAACAGTAGGTAGGTGAATTCAGCAGATATGGATAAAAGCATATTTTCAGAATCACAATTATTACAAATAAATATTGGAGAAAAACATGGATTAACTCCAAAACAAATAAAGATGTATGCCCAACCTCATTTTAAAGTAGAACAAATGGAAAAAATTCGTTGGGGACTCGAACAAGGACACCCTATAGAAAAAATTAGGATCTATGCCGTTCCAAACTATAATGGAGACCAAATGAAGATTATCCTTTGGGCAATTGAATCTAGATTTACTGATGATGAGGTTCAAACAATAGCAAACTCTAATTTGAATGTAGATGAAATGTTTGAGATTTATGAAGTTATTAGTAGAAAACATTCTTTAAATACTTAACAGATTTAGTGCACAAAAAATATGTTAAAATTTAGCATTTTAAACGCAGTCAGTCCTCCGCCTCTATATTATTTTATAAAAGTGAGGACTGTCCATGTCGTTTCTATTTAATCTTCAAATTTAAATATCCAACAATATAGGAATAATCATTGGTTCCTTCTTCGTATGTTCTTTTACGTATTTTGCGATGGACCTTTTGATTTGTTTTTTCAAGACATTCCATGAATATCTATTTGCTTCATGTAGCTCGTTGATGGTTTCTATTGTAATTCGATTCATTCCTTTACGGAGTTCAGAGAAATTCTGATCGACGAATCCACGCGAAATAAACTCGGGTTCGGAGAGGACTTTTTCTTCCTGTTTGTTCATCGGTATGATAATCATGAGCATGCCATCCTCTGCAATTCGTTTACGATCACGTATTACAAATTCCATATCCCCTACATCCACTCCGTCAACATACGTGTCACCACTCGTTATAGTTCTTGTACTACGGGCGGTAGAATTTTCAATATCCACAACATCACCATTTTTAATAATAAATGTGTTGCCTTCCTCTACTCCAACAGATTCTGCGAGCATTCGATGATGATGCAGCATACGATATTCACCATGAATAGGAATAAAATATTTTGGCTTCATCAGGGTAAGCATGAGCCTTAAATCTTCTTGATATCCATGACCTGAAACATGCATTCCCGAACTACTTCCTGATCCATAAATAACATGCGCTCCAAGTTTATATAAGTTGTCGACAATGCTAGTTACATTTTTTTCATTTCCAGGGATTGGACCTGCTGCAAGGATCACAGTATCTTCCGGTAATACATCAACATCGCGGAAGTTTCCAGTGGACAGTCTACTAAGGGCTGCCATGGTCTCTCCTTGGCTCCCGGTGCATAAAATAGCCACCATTTCTGGAGGCAATTCATTAATGTCACGGGCATCAATTAACATGCCTTTAGGAACGTTCAAATACCCACGTTCCATTGCTACCTTTACCACATTCACCATTGATCGCCCAAGTAAGGCAAGTTTTCTTCTCGTTTTCTGCGCAGCGTGGACAGCCTGTTGGATACGGCTAACATTGGAAGCAAAAGTGGATACAAAAACTTTTCGTTTTGCCTTTGTAAATATTTCTTCCAAATTTTCACCAACCATTTGTTCGGAGGGAGTATAACCAGATCGTTCTGCATTGGTACTTTCCGACAAAAGAAGCATTACTCCCTTGTTCCCAATTTCAGCCATTTTATGAATATCTGGTCGTTCATCATTCGCAGGGGTCAAATCAAACTTGAAGTCTCCAGTATGTACGATCGTTCCTTCTGGAGTGTTGAATACAATTCCTAAACAATCTGGAATACTATGGTTTACTTTAAAAAAACTTATCCCCATTTCACCGATTTCGACTTTCGAATCTGAGTTAATTTCAATCAGTTCACTTTCTCGTAAAATTCGATGTTCTTTTAATTTGATTTCAATTAGTCCAAGTGTGAACCTTGTCGCATACACTGGCACATTTAACTTTTTCAAGAAGAAGGGGATTCCCCCAATATGATCTTCATGGCCATGTGTAATAATTAAAGCCCTTACTCGGTTCTGATTTTCGATAAGGTAAGAAATATCCGGGATGATTAAATCAATCCCTAATAAACTTTCATCGGGAAACTTGTTTCCGCAATCGATAATTACAATATCATCCCCATATTCGATAGCGTACATATTTTTCCCAATTTCGTTTATGCCGCCAAGGGCAAAGACAGATACACCATTATCTTTTGTTCCCATATTAATCCCTCCAGGTATCAAATATGGATTAGTATACCCTTGTTTTTTGTTTTTATTGGTGGGTTGAGGGGTCTGTCCCCTTGACCCATTTAAGTTAGAAATTCCCGTAATGGCTCTGCTAGTTTTTTTACATCTTCCATTCCCTGTTGATATAACGTTGTCAGTTTTTCCTTATCTCTTTCGATACGCCCGACCTCTAATTTTTCGGATGGATTGATTACAAATACATTCCCTTTCTTCTCTTCCTCGAAGATATATTGCAGTGTTTCATTATAAATGATGTGACGTTTTTCTAATGCTTTTACTAACCCTGGATATGCTTTATATTTTTTCCGGATGTACCAGCCGAATGATTGCGGTTTTTTATAATAACCTCTGTTTCTCGTTAAGATTACTACATTTTTTCGATTTCCATCTCTTTCTGATTGTTTTATAGGGATCGGGTCAGATATACCTCCATCCATCAGAATCCGATCATCATATGGTACAGCAGGGGCAACTAATGGTAGAGAACTCGATGCACGAATGACGGTAAGTAGGTCCTTCCCATAATCTTCTCGTTTATAAAAGACAGGATCCCCAGTCATACAATCCGTTACACCAACAACAAACTCTTCCTTTGCATCATGAAAAGCCTCGAATTCAAAGGGTTCTAATTGATTCGGCAAACTATCGAACAAAAAGTCCATCCCAAAAAGCTGTCTTTTTTTAATGAAATTCCGAAGTGATAAATATTCTGGATGATCGATATAATCGATGTTAACCGCTCTATTGCGGTCCATTTGACGAGAAACATAGGAAGACCCATTACATGCACCAGCAGATACACCGATGATATAAGGCAGGTAAATCTCCTGCTCCATTAAATAACGAAGAACTCCCGCTGTATAGACTCCTCTACTTCCTCCACCTTCTAATACTAGTCCTGTGTTTTTCATGTAATCTCCTCTTCATTTGCCATTTTTATTTATACGTTTTATCAATTAAAAGGGACTTCAACCTATTTGCAGAAAGGAACCCTTGTTAAGAATAAGAATATAACTATTTTCCATTATAAAACGAAAGAATGGAACTTTCTAACTAAGAGCTTATCATCTCGTTCTTCTCACTTTTCAAAGCACTTTGTTACTTCAAGAGAATAGCGCCCTTATTTATAGAGGATTACACATATTACTTTTTACCTTTAGCATTTTTATTAAACACTGTTAGCACGGGAAAGGACGCTAACAGTAGCTAGTCCCACTAGCTTTAAATGAAAACATAATTCATAGATTGGAATATAAATAACTAAATACGTTTCATAAAATATTTTAGAGGTGATAAAAAGTGGCAAGAGTTAAATATACAGACAATGACGTTGCCTTAATGGCAAGGATGATGCGGGCAGAAGCGGAAGGCGAAGGGAAACAAGGGATGCTTATGGTTGGTAATGTAATTGTCAATCGACGAAAAGCAGATTGTTTGGATTTTGAAGGTTTAAGGTCAATAGAAGACGTGATTTTTCAAGTACAGGGTGGAAATTATTCTTTCGAAGCAGTACAAAAAGGTAATGTTTTCTATAACAGAGCAAGAAGTGCAGAAAAAAGATTAGCCAAACAAACCTTGGACTATTGGAGAGAACATCCTTCCAAGTATGCTCTTTGGTATTTTAATCCGTATGGTGAATGCCCACCTTCGTGGTACGGTCAACCATTTGCAGGACAATTTAAACTACATTGTTATTATGAACCACAAGCTAATACATGCGAAGGTGCTTATAGATGGTAAAAAAATCCCCATACATGGGGATTTTTTTTGAGCCTAACTTATTTAGCGGATCATCATTCCGTTATTTCCATGAATACGAACTCAACTCCGATACCGCCAGTTTGTTGAAGTTCCTGTCCTGATTGCCTAAATGATAATATTGCTGTACTTTTTAAATACATATGGGGATGTCATTATAGAAAGAAGTGCACCATAGTTAAGATTGAAGGTTACTTCATCCCCTACCACTAAGTTATTTTCCTTTGCATCGAGGACAGTATGATCGCTGCTGGAACCGAGAATTTCAATATCCAACGTTGGTATTAATCCAGCCACCAGAACATCTTGACTCCCTATTCCAAGAATAACTCTTTTCATTTGTCCACGATCTTCAAATTGCTGGATTTCTCCAAAAGCATTCTGACCTATTTCTCCATAAGGTACAGATGGTTTTATTTTCGATTCAATAATTTCTGTAACGAATGTAAACGCGTCAGTATATAGATCTGGGATTACCATTCGGTTTAAAGTTTCACGTCCTAAATAAATTGATTCACCCAACCTTAAGTTATTAACCTTCCCAACACTACCAGTTGTCATAAACCAATTATAATTGGCCGAGTTTCCACCTGATACATATGAAAGAGGAAGAGAAAATTTTGTTTCAACATCACTTGCCAGTTTTGATAAATCATTCATTTTTTGTTCGTTTGGTTTGACTCCTCCAAAACACGCAAAGTTTACACCAATACCAACAATTTTAATCCCTTTTAGCTCCATGACCTCTTGAATAAAATGCTCAAGATTTTCGGGCATTATCCCTTCTCTTAAATCTCCCATTTCAATCATTAAAATAATTTTATGCACAGTTTTATTTCGTATAGCAGCTTCAGATAGTTTTTTAATAACAGAAAGCTCGGTATTGATGCTAATATCTGCATTTTTTATAACTGAATCAATTTCACTTAAAGCAGGTATTTTTAATAAAACAAAGACTGCTTTAATTCCTGCATCACGCATTTTCTTTAAATTTACTAATTTGGAATCCGCGAGCATGTGAATACCATGACCCAATAATGTTTTTGCTATTTCTGGAGCTCCACATACCGTTTTTGTAACACCCATTAGCTCGATATTTTCAGAGCCGTATATTTCAACTAACTTCGCTGTATTATGTGCAATCTTTGCAAGGTTAATTTCGACCCGTGGTAAAATAGACTGGTTCAATTAATTAATACTTTTTTCTGTTTGCTAATCAATTCTGGGTAAGCGTCAAAAATACTTTCGATCAGTTTGTCGCACCCAAATGTAAGAGCATCTGTGGTCGGAAGTTTAATATCTTCTTCATATTCTGAAATGGTTGCCATAAGTTCTTCATCTGACATGTTTTCATGGTTGATAGTTACCGCAATCACTTTTGCCTTTGAAAAGTTTTCAATAAGATCGATCTCACTTTTTACCGTTGGCATTTCTATATAACTGAAATCACCTAAGTGTGGTCGTTTGGGTGCGTGTTGAATGATAACTGCCCCAGGTTGCGATCCTCTTATAATTCCACACGAACTTATATATGCAGGATGACTTAATGACCCTTGCCCTTCAACGATAATAATATCAGGATTATCGTTTTCATAAGCTTTCATGATTTGATTTTCAATTTCACCTGTCATAAATTGAGAAGGAATGGCATCAATTGCAACACCGTATTTCGCTCCTTGTATTAACCCTGTTTGTCCGGTTGCAATAAAAGCAACATTTAGTCCCCTTTCAAGCAAGGCATCTTCGAGTAGCACCGATGTTGTTCGCTTACCTATTGCGCTATCCGTACCTAGTACAGCTATTACTGGTGTATCAATGTGTAATATCCTTCCAGAAAAAAGATGCATATCCTTTTTTTGCACAGGCTTTCTCACGTCAAGGATCGTTACATCAAACTGTTTAGCATGCTTTATAAATTCCTCATCATCTGTGAAAAATTCATGAAGAGGGTTCACAATATTCATCCCTAATTCCATTGCTTTAAAAAGGAGATTTCTCTCATCTATTTTCAAAAATGCCTCAGAAGGAGCTATTCCGTAAATGAATTGATCAGGAACACTCTGTAAGTTTTCAAGTGCATGAGTAAGACTCTGGAATATAGGAATTCCATTTTCTTCTCCTACAAGGCAGTCACCCGCATCCATTCCAACCTTTGTACTGTCGATTACTCCAACAATATCAAATTTTCTTGAGTTTCTAACCAGTCCATTAGCTGTCTTTCCATCCATTGTTCCAAAATTATTCTCACAATATACTATTGCTGTTTCTTTCATAAGGCTTTTCCTCCTAAAATCTATTTTCACTGAGATCTCCGCGCAAAAGAGATTTTACATTTTTTGTTCAAGGAAATAAAAACCTATCCCATATAGAAAAAGCCCTATAAGTTAAAATGTAATTTTTTTCAGAATATAAAAACATTCATGCGTTCCTATAAGTATAGCACAGTTAACGATATGTAATTGTTTTATTTTCCAAAGCTTGTTGATATAAACCAAAAGATATAGGAAAAGTACACTAGGGGGTCAGACCCCTCATATCATTTTCGTTGCCAGCCTCTGACTCTTCATTATTTGATTCAGTAACGAATTAGGGTCAGTCCCCCCGGTACACTATCACTTTAGCATAGTTGGAAACTGACCCTTTTCTGTCTGTATTAACTTAACTATAATTTATTTGCATCAACATTTCACACAAAGTTATCAAGCAATGCACGCACTTCATCTGTTGACTCTGTACTCATCAATTGATTTCTTAATTCACTTGCCCCTCGAAACCCACGGACATATATCTTAAAAAAGCGATGAAGATGTTTGAATGGACGTATTTCAATTTCCTTTGAATATTGATCAATGAGGTCAACATGTAATCTTAAGAGATCTAGTAATTCCTTACTACTATGGTCTTTCGCCTCTTTTTCAAAGGCAAATGGATTTTTAAAAATACCACGCCCAATCATAACCCCATCGACACCATATTTTCGAACAAGATCCAAGCCAGTTTGACGGTCAGGAATATCTCCATTAATCGTCAGAAGCGTATCTGGTGCCACACGGTCACGAAGCTCCTTAATCTCCGGAATCAATTCCCAGTGAGCGTCCACTTCACTCATTTCCTTTTTAGTGCGAAGGTGAATAGAAAGATTAACGATATCTTGTTTCAATAGGTGTGTAAGCCAGTCATGCCATTCGTCTACATCAGTGTAACCAAGCCTTGTCTTCACACTTACCGGCAATCCTCCTGCTTTTGCTGCTTGTATTAGCTCTGCTGCAACTTCTGGACGACGGATAAGACCGCATCCCTTCCCATTTGGTGCCACATTAGGTGCAGGACAGCCCATATTAATATCTATACCACGAAAACCTTCGTTCGCCATACCTATACTCATTTGTCGAAAATACTCGGGTTTATCCCCCCATATATGGGCCACTATCGGTTGTTCATCTTCTGTAAAAGCCAAACGCCCACGCACACTTTGGTGCCCCTTTGGATGACAATAACTTTCCGAGTTTGTAAACTCTGTAAAAAACACATCAGGTCTAGCTGCTTCGCTCACCACATGGCGAAAAACAACATTCGTAACCTCTTCCATTGGTGCCAATATAAAAAACGGTCGTGGTAAATCACGCCAAAAATTATCTGTCATATTCAAATTCAAATCCTCTCATTACGGGACTTCAGGACACCCCCTGATGTTCCCTTCAAAATAAAAAGCAAAGATGTCCCCCCCTGCTTCTTTTACACTTATACCATGCTTAAAGCATTTTTTATCAAACCACTGTAAATTTTAATAATTTTTTCCTATAATATCAACAGATAAAGAAGTTCATTTAAAATAAAGTAGGACGAGTACAGTCAGGGGGACATCGTTCAGGTATTTACACATTTTCGGAAACTCTCTTGAAAAATAGCAAGCCACATTATAAATAATTTATTTAAAAGGGTCAAGCCCTTCACGTGGACATTTGTCCAATTGGAGGGTCTGACCCCTTCCTTTATTCATGAAGTTATTGTAAATGGACTATTGGTGTCATGGAGTAATAACTCATAAAAAAACAGGTGGAAATCGCTTCCTCCTGTTTTCCAACTTCATACTCCATAACTACTAAGTACGCTTTTTCTTTTTTCTTGACGAATCCTTCTTCACTTTTCCAGTTTCCCTATTTGTCGTTCCTTGCCCTTCAACATCAGAAGACCCCATTCCAACACCAACTTTTCTTTTTGCCACGATATTCACCTCCAACAATATATATTGTTCCTTAAAAAATTGAAGCTATGTTATTTATATTGAGAAATATAGGGGACAGTCCCTCCCCTACACACGATCCTACAATAAAATTTCCCCAAAAAAAGAGGCATAGTACCTCGGTAGATACTACACCTTTTTCGTTTTACTTAATTCATGAAACTGCTGGTTTTACCTGACCATCCTCTTGCTTCTCAATTTCTCTTACAGCCTTATCACTTGTATCCACCCGTTTTACAAACAGTGCTAGTACTAGAGCAACGATGTTTATTGCCAATGCTACATAGAATGAATACTGGATTCCACTAAGTAACGCTTGTTGTGACATAGAGGCTACAGATGCTTCTGTTAATGTTGATGGATCCACACCACTCATTAAATTCTCGCCTTTCGTTGTTGCAACAGAGTTCATTATTGTCACCATAATAGCCGTACCGATTGATCCTGAAACTTGTTGCGCTGTATTGTTAATCGCTGTCCCATGTGGATTCAACTGTGTTGGCAGCTGATTCAAACCATTTGTCATAATTGGCATCATTACCATAGACATTCCGAGCATACGTAAAGAATATACAAGTATGATATATGTGTAAGTGGAATCAATTTGCACGTGCGCCAGCATATAGGTTGAAACTCCAGTAATAGCGAGTCCGATTATAGATAAGGTACGCGGACCAAATTTATCAAACAGTCTTCCTGTAATTGGTGACATTATCCCCATAATGAGCGCGCCAGGTAATAGCATTAAACCAGAATGAAGAGGTGAAATACCACGAACATCCTGCACATAAGCCGGTGTTAAAATCATACCTGAGAACATAGCAACTGCATTGACAATGGCAATCACAGAAGCAAGAGCAAACATTGGATATTTATACGGACGTAAATCTAATAATGGTTTATCCATTTTCAATTGACGAATAATAAATAGCATTAAAGCAATTCCACCAACAATTAATGTAGTTAATACAACGGAATCGCTCCAGCCTTGAGAACTTGCATTACTTACTCCATACAATATTCCACCGAAACCGATACTTGATAAAACAAGAGATAAATAATCAAGTTTGGCATTTTTATCCTGTGCCATGACATTATCAAACTTCCATATAGCTAGTACCAAACTAATAATCGCTAATGGTAAAATCATTTCAAAAAGTAATCGCCAATTATGATACTCGACAATATATCCTGATAATGTAGGTCCAATTGCCGGTGCAGCGATCATTACCATTCCGAAAACACCCATAGCAGCACCTCGTTTGTCACGTGGAAAACTTACTAACATGATGTTCATTAATAATGGTCCCATTACAGAAGACCCTGCAGCTTGAATCATACGTCCTGTTAACAGGAAACCAAAGTTAGGGGCAAAAGCTGCTATTGCAGTACCTAACGTAAAGATTGCCATAGCTGTAACAAATAAACTACGGTTTGAAAAACGTGTAATTAAGAACGCTGATGCAGGGATTAATATTCCACTGACTAGCATGTATCCTGTAGCAAGCCATTGTACCGTAGAGTAATCTTCAATTTCTAAATCAACCATAATAGATGGAAGAGCTACGTTTAACAATGAATTATTCAAAAATGATACGAAAGCTCCTAAAAATAAAATACTGATCATTAAATATGGTGTCTTATTCCCTTGTGTATTCATGACTATTCCCTCTTATCTTTACTAATATGTTTTGCACTTGATTATTTTATACCCACAGTTTAATTTTTGCAACACTTTTATACCGATAGTATAAAAGCGTTGTTTTTCTGTATAAAGAAACGTATACTTACTTTTAGAAAGGATTGGAGAAATCTATGAATGAGCGTAAAAGGAAAGTAGCAGATATTGCTTTAAAGCTGTTTATCGAAAAAGGGTTTCAACAAACATCTATTCAGGAAATTATTGATAAAGCAAATATATCTAAAGGGACATTTTACAATTACTTTTCTTCCAAAAATGATTGTATTGCAGAAATATTGGAAAACATTCGTTATGATGCAGGACAGCAGCGTGTTGCCATGCAAATCGGTAAGGACCCTCAGGATCGTGAAGTTTTAATTGAACAAATTACTATATTAATGAAGTTGAATGAGGAAAATAAACTACGAACTCTATTTGAAAATATTCTATCCTCTGATCAAGCTGATTTAAAAAAACTAGTGATACAGCATAGAGTTATAGAAATGGAATGGTTAGCCAATCGTTTGGTTGATATTATGGGAGAAGACATTCGAGAGTATGCGACCGAAGCAACTGTTTTGTATTTTGGCATGCTGCAGTATATGTTATTTACTTTAAATTTAACTAACAGTAACTATTCATTAGATGAACTGATTGAAACCATTTTGTCTCATGTAGAACTACTTATACCGCAGATGAAAAAGAAGGGTAGTACCATTTTAACTAATTTTGCTATCGATTTACTTCAAACAAATGTCCACAAAAAAGTTATGACGAAACCTGAATTAATGGAAATGGCCAATCAATTGAAAGCAAACTATGACTTTAATGAAGAGCAACAGGATTTATTTGATGTCATCCTGAGTGAGTTGGAGCGGGATCGTATCCGTAAGATAGTTGTACAAAAGCTATTGAAACCGTTTCTACAATTATTTGAGGAATCAACTATTGCATCACAGGTCCAGCTGTTTACTAATGCCGTCTGGACTTATTTAAAAACGATATGATTGGAGTATACATAACTAGAGTTATTTAAGCGTGGACCAATTTGCGTTCATTAAATGCGATCAAACAAAATCCCCTCGCTCCATGAGCAAGGGGATTCTTCTATCATATTTATTAGATGGACAAACATCTATTGAAAAAGGTGATGCAATACCCGATCTCTATCATTAAAAAATTGCTTCATGATCGCATAATGTGGCGTTTCCTCAAGTTTTACCTGATGCATTCCATCTTCTGCAAGCTCCACTATTTTTGCATGTGGATAAGACATAAGTATTGGAGAATGAGTTGAAATAATAAATTGAGATCCTTGATTGACTAGTTCATTAATTCTAGCTAACATGGACAATTGTCTTAGTGGTGATAGTGCAGCCTCTGGTTCATCCAGGATGTATAAACCATTTCCCCTAAACCGTTCGGTAAAGGCAGCAAAGAAAGATTCCCCGTGAGATTGTTCATGAAGTGACTTTCCACCAAAGGAATCAATGATTTTCCCACCCCTGCCTGGTTCCTTGTCCATATTCTCTATATTGGAGGCAACATTGTAAAAAGTCTCCGCTCTAAAGAAAAAGCTATCTTCAGCCCGATGAACCCCCTTTACTAATTTTATATATTTATCTAAATTAGAATGCGAATCAAAACTTGAAAAATTAAAATTAAACGTACCACCTTCAGGATTAAATCCCAATGCAATGGCAATCCCCTCAAGTAAAGTAGATTTTCCCATTCCATTTTCACCAATAATATAGGTAACATTAGGGTGCAAAGTCAGATTTGTAAACTTTTTAATAATTGGAAGAGAAAATGGAAACGTATCATAGGAAAAGATCTGATCTCTTTTTAGACTAACCTCACGAATATATTGGCTGTTGAAATCTAATAACATGATTTCCTCCTAGTATCTATAAGCTTCTAATGAAAAATGTCTGTTAGTAACATAATACATACTACGATTACATCACATAAATGCGAAGCATACAATAATTTATTAATTCATAAAAACATATTTTTATTAAGATGAGGAAATCGAATAACTTCTTGCTGTTCTACAAACAATAAAGTTAAACTTCATTCAGTTCGAGGTGTTTTTATCGCCCGCTGACAACTGGAACCATAGGGGGCTGTATAACTGGCCTGACGTGTGATCTTACGCCTATTCATGCGGAATAAATGTATATAAAGATGCCCTTTCTGCGTCTTCACCTTGTCAAAGAAAGGATTACAAAAGTATGAAAAAGTTTCTTGTACTTATAAGTTGCATGTTTCTAATGTTAGTAATTATATCACCTGTCCATGCAAGCGGTAATATTCCTAGTAATATTTATGTGGTGAAATCTGGTGATACTCTACCTGACATTGCCCATATTTATGATACTTCTATTGAAGATTTACAAGCAATGAATGGATTGCAATCTGATGAATTATCCGTTGGACAGAAATTGCGGGTTCCCATTATGTACGAAGTTAGTCCTGGAGACACACTGCAAGATATTGCAGCTATTTATCATTCCTCCCTAGAAACAATAAAAACAATAAATGCATTTTCTTCTGATCAATTATTTCCAGGTCAAATATTACAAATCATTCCCCCAAAAATAAACATGCAGGGACAGGATATCCTTATGACAAAAGAGGAGTTTAGGGATTGGTTATTTCATCAAAAATTCAGCAGGAAAATAAGTCTTATTCAACAACATCACACCTGGTTACCATCGTATAAGCATTTTAAAGGTTCCAATCATTTTCAAATGATAGAAGGTATGAGAAATCATCATATCAAACAAATGGGATGGAAAAATATCGCCCAAAACATAACTACCTTTCCAGATGGAAAAGTAGCCGTATCTCGGCCATTTAATATAGCTCCTGAAGGCTCCATCGGCCCAGAAGCTAACACCATTGGGTTAGCTATCGAACACGTTGGAAATTTTGATATAGGTAACGATGTCATGACGGAAAAACATAAGGAAACGATTATTTATATTACTGCCTTACTTTGTATCAAATTTGGACTTACTCCCTCGATAGACAGTATTACGTATCATCATTGGTGGCACTACAAAACGAAAGAAAGAGTATTAGATGACGCTGCAAGTTATGAAGTGAAGTCTTGTCCAGGTACGGCATTTTTTGGGGGGAATTCCACCAAAAGTGCAAAGAACAATTTTTATCCCCTAGTTGAAAGAAAGATGGAGGAAATAATAGCATCCATGGATGAAAATCAAAGCGAACAATCGAACACCTCAAAATAACTAGAATTCATATAAAGTGAATCTTCTTCCTATCCTTGGGACCTCTCCCCATACAGTGGGACTGGGACAGTGGACCTGTCCCTTCGTCCCACCTATTCAGATATCTATTGTTTTATAAAGTTCTTCATGATGGGTAGTAATGCTTCGGGGTCTGGCATATGATCTTGGCTCGGTAGCTTCTGATATCCTGCGCTTGGGATGGCCTCACTTAATTGAGACGCTACCTTATGCATGGAAGCAGGACTTCTCTCACCTACAATGATATGTACTGGTGTTGTAAGCCGAGCAGCCTCAGCAACAGGTGGTAAATTGCTTGCTAACTCTGTATCGTAGGCAAGTGTTGGAGCAAGTGCCAGCATCGTCTTCCACTGTGGTGAGCGTCGAAACATACCATCAATCACTTCTTTAGTTATGCCGATACCTTCTAGAAAATAGCTCAGCGCTTCGTCATTTCTACCATTTTCAAGCAGTTTATATAATCCTTTACTATACTCTTTAAATTCATTTAAGCTTTCTTTGTCATCAGCATAGGCCGGATCAAATAGTACCAAGTTACTGACTTTGTTACCTAGACGCATGGCAGCTTCAAGAGCGAGAATAGCCCCTGATGAATGACCATAAAGATTGGCCTTTCCTCCTGCTACATCAATCATAGCATCAATGTCTTCAAGTTCACGTTCAATGGAATACGGTAATGTGTTGCCACTGTCCCCCCGCCCACGTCGGTCATAATTGTACACGGTAAATTGTTCTGAAAATACTTTGGCATCATGCAAAACCGGGTCAAATGAACGAAAACAGGTAGCTCCTGTAATGAATAGAAGTGCTGGTCCACCACCACTGACATCATATACTATCTTTGTGCCATCTTTTGATTGAATTGTTTTCATATCTATCCTTCCCTCTATTTTATTATTTTGATAGCCATTCGCAAAATTGGGGTTCCGTTCAACAATATCTCAACAGATGTTATTTTTGAATTCTTTTTCATTCTGAGTAAGTAAGCATTCGCTTCATTTCTTCGATTTTCCCAACATGAAGTGCTTCATGTAAGATGGCAAAACTCGCACAATCTTCAAGGGTTTGAAAACCATGCATCGGATTTTCAAGGGTTTGATTCAATTTTGCATTTGAGATTTGTCTGATATGGTTCGACTGTCTCTCTAAATCTGTAATGAGCTGCGCAAGTATTGGCACACGTTCATTCCACTGATCAGGGCTTGTTCCAGTATTAAATAATTCAAGATAATTTACCGGTAAATGATTCTGCTTATAAGGCAAATCAAATAAAAAATATTCTGTTGATGATAAGATGTGTCCCATTTGCCATAGTATGTTATTTCGAAATCCTCTTGGTTTTATATGAACAATGTCTTCCGGCATGGATGTGGCAACTTCAATGGTCCAGCTTCTTACCTGTTCAAATTGTTTAAAGAAAATTTCACTCATTTTTTGTTCTGTACCTCCCCATTTGGCAGTTCAATCAGATACGCTGTTAATTCTTTAATCGTGTCTTTGCTGGTGTTGGCAAACGTATAAATATCGCAATAAGCATACAACTGGTCCTCGCCATTTTCATTAGACATTTTCATCGTTCCTTCAATGACCGTTTTATTACCATCTATAAGGATATTATTTGTTTTATATTCCTCAGAGACCACACCACGCATCGGTTCAAGCATATTTATGACAGCTTCTCTTCCTTGAAGTTTAGATTCACCAACGAAATGCCACTCCACATCTTCTGCAATATTTTCAAAGATATAGTCAACATTTCCGATCGCGAATGCTTCACTGAATCTCTTAGCTCTTGCAACCTCAGATGATTCCTTCCTCAAGTCGAAACCAAAATAGACAATAACTTCTTTTATCTGGTTATCAATAAACCGAAAGTGTTCCATATTTTGAAAATTAGCACCAGAATTTAGTTTACATTCATAACGAACAAAAGCTTCATTCTCATCTGTAAAAATATTTTGGATGTGGTATTCATGTATGTCCTTACAACTTGGCCAACATCTCTCAAAATAGGTCTCTCGATTAATCTGATCATCAACCGGACTACTAAACGTGAAGTCTCGACTTAGCAATTCCTCTAGAATTCCCCTTTCTTTCGTTTCATACGCTTTGAAATAGTTCCTTACTAGATTTGTATAATTGTCATGCACCATACTTTTATCCCTCCACTAGAAATGATATGAGTCTTCATTTATACTAGCACGCTAAAATATAGTGAATTTCTTAAATATTGCTATTTGTACGATTCAGAAAGTTTTTTATCAATAGAGGCAAAGAAATGAGAATAGGAGGATCATTGAGGCGTGGTCCACGAAGTGTAAGGTGCTGTTGGGGTATAACCATTTCTGATCCCACTTTTATCGGCTTTTCAGCTATTGCACGTAATGTTTTCTGGGGAACGAGTATTTCATTTGCCTTCATCTCCCAATACACTGCTGTCGCCATTAAATAATAAATTCCGGGGCGAACATCTGTGAAAGAAAAATTTCCCAACGAGGATAATAGCGTTCCATATTGTGGAAGTCCCTCTGGTATAGGTTTAGTAAATAAGCCAATTAAAATTACACCATGAAGTGGAACCTCGGCTGCAATCGTTCCTGTCACTTTATTACGTTGGTTTCCGATTATAAGTTGTTGTGACCAATCCTTATGTTTTTTCAGGTATTGCAAATGCTTGTTGACTTCTATAGAGGATTTTCTAAATTGCATCGGAGTCATGCCCACTCTTTTAGTGAATCGTGTCGTGAAGGTTCCTAAGCTTTGTTGGTCAATTTCCATACTTATATCACGTACAGTTAAATTCGTATGTAATAAAAGACTTTTTGCTCTTTGTAATTTTAGAGAGGAGACATATTGGTGAGGAGATAGACCGGTTTTTTCTTTAAATATGCGCGAAAAATGATACGGACTGTATGCTGCTTGATGCGCTAGATGGGAAAGTGGAAGAGCTTCATCCAGATGTTCATGAATATATGCGATCACCTCATCAATTTCTGGATATCTATTATTCACTTTTTTCTCCCCCTCACTAACTTCATTTTTCAAAATTATATAACAAATAATTACTTACCACAACAATTCTCACGTACGAATATAGATGGAACACCGTATTCCTCCTAAATTCCTATTCTAATGGCTTGATCTATATTGTATACATGCACGTCTATTCACTTAATTCTTATAGGTATATAAAGTGGAACTTCATTCAGTGGGGATAGGCATAAAGGACAAAGCGGTTTCCCCCTTCCCCCACTGAATATTAGTACCACACTAGACTATTCCCCTACCCATCCTCCGTTATCACCTCATAGTTTGGAGGTGGTTTAATACTGTCCGTTACAGGCGGTATAATTTAAGAATAATTATAAATCTTTTTATATCGCATTAAAAAGTAAATACAAACTAATAATGACAGAAATTCTGCAAATGGAACTGCTAACCATATACCATCTACCCCCATCATTAATGGCAATATCAGTAATCCTATTAATACAAAAACAAGGGTACGCATAAGAGAAACTGTAGCCGATATTTTACCGTTTGAAAAAGCAGTAAACAGTGCTGAAGTAAATATATTAAAGCCCATGAACATAAAACTAATACTAAAAATCTTAAATCCATCAATTGCAATTCTATAAACGCTACCTCCCTGCGGAGCCATAAACTGTATAAGAGAAGAACCAGCTATAATGGATAAACCATATACTGCAATAGATACCAACGCTATTAATAGTAGACTATACTTAAATATCCTTTTCAATTGGTTATTATTTTTACTACCAAAGTTATAGCTTATAATTGGAGCAACTCCCATCGAATACCCCGCAAATATAGAAATAATAATATATTGTGCGTACAGAAGTATGGTCACCGCTGCCACACCATCTACTCCTAAGTGCTTAATCATTAAAATGTTGAAAGCAAAGGTCACAACTGCTAATGATAGATTTGACACCATTTCCGAAGCACCATTCAAACTCGTAAGCAAAAGAACTTTTCTATCTGCTTTAAATGTAACAAAATAAAGTGAATTTCGTTTATTAAATGTAAAATAGGCTAACCCAAATATAGCCGGAACCGCAATTCCTATACCCGTACCAATTGCCGCGCCAACTGTTCCCATCTGTAAAAGGACGATGAAAACATAATCAAGGACAATATTTGTGAGTCCACCTAAAATCGTTAGAAATAATCCAATTCTTGGTTTTCCTATTGTTATAAAGAATTGTAGAAAAAGATCTTGAAGTATGATTAAAGGACTAACTAATAATAAGATCATTGCATACTTATGCGTATAACTAAAGAGCTCCTCACTAGCCCCAGCTCCAAGCATTGTTAGTAGTGGTTTTATAAATACAAGTCCAAAAATCATGATAATAATACCTATCGCACTACCGCATATAACAATAAAGGTAAAGTTCTCTCTTGCTTGTTGAGATTTACTTTCACCCATTTTTTTGGCTAATACCGCACTTCCCCCTGTAGCAAGCATTAACCCAATTGCAAATATTAAGGCATAAACAGGAAGAAAAATATTTACAGCAGAAAGAGCACTAGCGCCTACAAATCTAGCAAGAAATATACCATCAATTATTGTATATACTGACATAAAGACCAGCATAATAATCGTAGGCGTTGCGAATTTAATTAGTGTAATAAAGTTATACTCTTTTCCAATTTGTTCTCTGGCCATTTCCATGAGTAATTTCATCTCCTTCCTGATGTAATTATTATTTTGTATCATAGGGATGGTGAATACTATAATAGGTATTAACTTGATCTGTAGTCTTTATTTTCAGATTACACTGATTTAAATAGCACGTTTGTTTACATACCTTTATCATCACTACAGGCGATAGCTATACAATCTATCTAACTTGGTATTACTATCACTTACTTTGCTATAATAAGGGGTGGTGTAACACTATAGTCAAGAGGGGAATTATACGATATGGACAAAAACTTACACATTCATTTAACGACAGGACAATTTGCCAAACTATCTGGAGTAACAAAAGACACTTTATTCCACTATGACAAAATCGGTATTTTTTCTCCGGAGGTTAAAGCTGATAATGGTTACAGATATTATTCCATAAATCAATTAGATGTTTTTCACGTTATCGCGACGCTTAAAGAGTTGGAAATGCCATTAAAAGAAATTAAGAACTATCTTTCTAAAAGATCTCCCGAACAGCTTATCCTTCTTCTTGAAAGAGAAACTGACGCTCTTGATAATAAAATTAAACAACTTCAAAACATGAAGAACTTAATTACAGAGAAATTAAGAGTTACTAAAGGAGCAATACAGATAGATACGTCAAATATTGTTTTTGAGGAAAAGAAAGAGGAACGTTTTGTATTAACAGAAGCAATGCCTTTCACAGGAGAAAAAAGCATTTACGATTCAATGATAAAACACTATAACTATTTAAATACGAATAATATCAATACTCCTCATTCAGCTGGATGGATGATAGACAAGAATAAAGTTATAAAAAATGAAATCTCTAGTTATGACTACCTTTTTACTAGAGTAAATGAATCATCTACCGAATATAATTTCAAAAGAGAAAAAGGAACGTACATGACTGCGTATCACACAGAGGGATACTCAAGTATTGGCGATACTTTTAATAGATTATTAAAATTTTCAATTGACAAAGGGTTAGAAATACAAGATTTTTTCTATGAAGAAGTTTTATTAGATGAACTATCTGTTAGAGGTTATGAAAGATATTTATTTGAAGTAACTGTACGCGTTTTACAATAAGTATAATAAATAGTCTACACTTATTTTCGAAATAGAATGATGTAAAAGCCAATACGGGTGTGCGGATAGTCAACGAAAGAATGAGTCATAAGTAAGTGATGTGTATGAAAAAACCCCAATTTCGGAGTTTTTAATTCTCACGAAATCGAGGTCAATTTCAGGAATGTTATTTTAGGTATCAGTTTTTCTGAATTAGAATTAACTTATCGTATTCATTAACTCATATTGACGAAGCTTCAATTCGAACAGGGTGAGCGGATCACGGTAGATTTCAGGTTTTTCACGCATCGTATTTAGGGAATCTTTATGTTTTTCCATATCACCCTGCACTTCCTCACTTACACTATTTAGCACTTCAAGTGAGTCTGAGAAAAATGTACTTACATCCCACTCTATCGATCCTTCAAATAATTCTAATTGTTGTATGAATGGATTTATTAGTTCCTGTGTAATTTGAGTATAATCCTCATTTTCGATGTAGTTATTATATTTAATATGGAGTTTTTCTTTATTTTTTGAAATGGAACCTAACAGTTTGCCTGCTCCTTTTAACAACATCTGAGAAGGGTTATTCCGCAACATGATATTTGCTTTTTCAAGGTGTACCAATCCCCTTGATATCCGTTCTAAATCTCTCTGCCAATCATCCAATATCTTAAAGTCACCATCCAAGACAATCTTCTCTACACTATATTGATGATTAAAACTTTCGCTCATTTCGTTACATTTAATTTGGCTTTCCTTGAACTCTCTCTCGCAATCTTCAATCCATTCCTGAAAGGCATTTTTAATATCATATTGTGTAGTTTTTTCCATAAAATCAGCAATCCGCCTATTCATTTCATCATTAAGGTCAACATGGAGTTTGCCAAAATCACTGTCTTCATGAACCAATTCAGAACAATTTCGAAGGACTTCAGGAATCTTCCTCATCATATTTTGAATTAAATCATTTTTTATCTTCCTGAATGAATATTTAATGACGTTTGCTTCTTCCTTTTCCATATTACCTAACTGATGATGTATCTCTTGAAGTCTTGCAAGTAGATCTTCGTTCCAATTAATTTTTTCAATTATGCCATTTTCCACTTCTACCCGTTTTTCAATCAGAAACTCAATTGTATTTTTAATAATACTCCGGATTTTAGAAGGACTCGCCACCTCTATGTTATACTCCTCAAGCATAGGCTTAATAAATTCCGATAAATCATCTAGCAAGCCTTCTTTCTCCGCCCATGTCTGAATAGATTCAAAAAGCTTTATTCCGTCTTGTCTACCATTTTGATTAGTATTGGAGTTTTCAAATTGACTTTCTGCTTCACTAACCAAAGTCGCATCAAAATCTGATGGAAAAATCTCATTCCAAGCAAGTATAGCTGATGAAGATATTAAGGTATCTGAAACGGATGTTATTTCCAACCAATTAGTTAAATGGTTTTGTATTAGCTTCGAAATGTCCCTTATTAAAAACCTTCCGCTAATTAATTCAAAGTATGATACTTTAAATAAGTTTGGAAGCTTCTTCCACATATAGGATTCTTCAAAATTATTATTCGAAAGTAGTTGATTGATCTCTTCTAGCCACTGAATATAAAAGTCACTTTGTTTATAACTGTTCCATAATACTTCAGAAAGGCTTTCAAATCGAAACTTATCGATATGTAATAAAGACACTAAAACTTCATTTAAATAGTTTGGTTCATATTTATTTGTATGGCCTTGCTCCGCATATCCTTCTATAACCTCAAACCATGAAAGTGACTTTGTTCGAATTGCCTCGCTTACTGCAAGTTCAACCGCGTTATCCCAATCCTTGAAGTTCTCAAAAAAAGTCTGAGCTATCTCCGTCACACAGGAATAATCTGGATCTAATTTAACCGCATTTTTAATAGCATCTACAGCATTTTCGTGCTTGCCTTGCTGTATATATAGAGAAAACAGCTGCAGTAAAACTTCCGCTTTCAACTCTGCCGACTGAGTTTCAACCTCCTTGTAGAATTTTTCAGCATCCTCCAATAATCCCATTTCAAAATGAGCATCTGCTACATTTTTTTGTGCCCATGGAATTAATTTATCATCTAAAGGATTTCCCCATTTATAAATAGCTGCTTCATAATCCTCATTTAAGAAATAAACTTCCCCTTGTGCATAGCGAATAGAGGACAAATTAGGCCGTTGCTTCTTCATCTCCTCCATATACATTTCACCCAAAATTTTGATTGGGTGCCCATTTTCGTTCTCATCTATTATAGTTTGATAATAGGATTTATTAATTAGTTCATTCTCAACTGTCACGATAATCCCCCACTTGTTGATTTAATTTTGTACTCGCGATTCCAATCTACGAATTTATATATATTATTGTTCATGTCATACACTATCATCATGAAAAAAAGTCTCGTCCATAATAATAGCGACAACTATATATAGTCCATCATTACTATATTCGAAATAAATCTATAGTTTGTGGGGACAAAGACATAAGTTTCAAGCAGACTATTAAACGCAGCCCAACTTAGATCGGATAATAAAAAGGGGGGGATTTTTCCAGGATGGCGTATGGGGCTATTTTGTAAACTAATAGGGGGTCAGTCCCTCACCTAATAATAAGGTGTGTGACTGACCCCACATTCCTACACATTCCTTCTATTTTGCATTTTCGTCTGGTTGATGAAGACCAAAAATATTTCCTTCTGTATCTGTATAATATCCTTGCCAGGCCATTCCTGGCAATGCATATTTTGGCATTGCTACCTTGCCTCCATATTCCAGAATTTTAGCTTCAGTAGAATCGTAATCTTCCACTCCCAACGTACAAGCATAACCATTTAATGCCTGGTTAGGTTCTGGCGGAGAACTTTGACGTTGCATCAACGCTCCATTAATACCAATCTCACTATCGTCACCAGTCACAGCTCCGAAGTATGGCATTCCAGCGTATTCACTCCAGTCTTGAAAAGTCCATCCAAATACGTCCCCATAAAACTTTTTAGCTCGTTCCATGTCATCTACATGAATTTCAAAATGTACTACTCTTCCCATGATTTCCTCCTAAAATTAATAAATTTGATTTTCTTATAGTCACATCTATTATGTATTCTACAATTATCTGGGAAGTCCTTCTAAATCACTAAAACATTTAAAGTCCTATTTCTTTTTTTGACGATATAAATCAACTGTTTTGTATCCTTGTGATAAGATATCAACCATCTGTAATTGACGCTTTTCACGTGTTTTCTGTTGCTTAGCAGAAAAGATATAACGAGCCCAGTCCCTTTGATAACCAGGTGTTAAATCCTTATAAAACCTTAGTTCATTTGGATGATCTGATAATAGCTTTTCTATATCTTTTACGTTTTCCTCATAATCAGCTACACACTGACTTGCAGCGGTTGACTTTTTATTCTTCTTCTCACGCATTAATCCGACGACAGTATAAACATCATCCATACTTACCATCCGTGAGAATTTCACATCACTATTCTCCACATATCCATCCCCATCTACTTTCATTGCTGGAAAAATATCATCTCTATGAACAAATGTATCATACCGCTTATTCCCTTTTTTCGGATAGGCAAAAAACATGTATCCTTTCTCACGTAACTGTTGCTCATTGATGATCTGATTCGTATAGTTCACCATTTCATCAATCGTTTCTACAAAGATGAAAATAGCATCGTGCTCACCTGATAATGTGGTTCTATATTCATTAAATAAATCATAGTCTTTTGGTTGATTCAAAACGGCCATGTTTTCATATTTACTCAGATTCAATTTATTAATAATAGACATAAACACACTCCTTGTTATTTTACAGTACATTCAAAATATCCTTCTGGTGTATATCCTTGCCTTGGCATCATTCGAATAGCATAAGCCAAAGAATATAGTACACCTATCTTTTTAGAGAACACTTCACTATTTGGATTCCCTTTACCCTTCAGCATTAAAAACTTTAGCTTTGGTACGGTAATTAATTCAGATTGCTTGTCTTTCTGCACTGTATATTTACTACTATATCAAATTTCATAAATAGTTGTATGTTTAAATCCTGCTCACGTAAATGACAATGAAGCGTACTTGATTTCTCTATGAGAAAAACTAATAGTATATTTATTTTTATTATCATCTCTAATTCAATTATCGTTCGTCAAAACATTAGTACATGATATTAGTTAAGGGTTAACAACTAAATATAAGTGAAAAAAAGCGTAACCTATCGAAGGAGAAAACGCTTGATATTACGCTTTATTATCTTTTATCACCCATAAAATCTAACGTATGAATCATACCAGTGGTCGGGGTCGTTATGATGTGATAAGACATTAATTTTATAAGATTTTCCAACTTAAATGTGCAAAATCTTCGTATATTAGAAGTAGATTGTCCGCATTTTTGTCTCGGTTCAAGGGCCACTAAACCGCCAACCTCCATCTGAAGAGAACCTAAATACCATTGTAGAATAAAATTTTTAAAGCTATACTAAACTAAACTATTTAATTACCATAAACTTGGGGAGATCTATTTTGAAAAAAAGTATATTGATCATTATAATTTTATACAGCATAGGATTAGCATTTTCTCTGTGGATCTATAATCACAAGCCTTTATTCATGGATGATGTCGGTCAATTGTTACCCACTAAGATAAAAGAGGTACATAGTTCTACAAGTGAAACTGAGTTACAAAGTTGGGTAAAAAAAGCAATCGATAACGATGAGAAAATCTCTGTCGCAGGTATGCAGCATAGCCAGGGAGGGCATACATATTATCCTAATGGCATCGTGATAGATATGAAAAATTATGACAAAATCCTTGATTATAACCCTAATGAGAAAACGATTACGGTTCAAAGTGGAGCTACATGGGAAGATATCCAAAAGGAAATTAATCCTGATCACCTAGCCATACGTGTGATGCAATCACAAAATATCTTTACAGTGGGGGGATCCATTAGCGTCAATGCTCATGGGAGAGATATTCGTTATGGTTCGCTAATAGATACCGTTGAATCTTTCCGACTTCTCACTCCAGAAGGTTCAATCATCAATGTCAGTCGAACTGAAAATAGTGAACTATTTCCACTAGTAATCGGTGGTTATGGTTTGTTCGGTATTATTCTAGATGTTACATTACATTTGACCGATGATGAACTCTACCAAATTCGATCAAGAACACTCGATTACCAGGATTATACCGATTATTTTCTTAATGAAGTGAAAAAAGATAACGATATCCGAATGCACATTGCTAGATTATCAGCAGCTCCAGAAACCTTGCTAAGCGAAATGTATGTCACAGACTATCAGTTAGCAGAAGACCAAGATAATCTATCAAACTATGCAAAATTAGATAGAGACTCCCTTGCCGCACCACAAAAGTTCATGCTTGGCCTATCACGCCAAAGTGATTGGGGAAAGGATTTACTATGGGAAACGCAAGAAAAATTCTATGTTGGACAAAATGAGGACTACATTACTCGTAACAATGCGATGCGAGGGGACAGTAAATTTATGGAGTATGACAACCCTACTAAAACAGAAATTTTACAAGAATACTTTGTCCCAATTGAGGCGTTCACTAGCTATCTGGACGATTTACGGACAGTACTTGAAAAAGAAGAGCTAAATCTATTAAATATTACGATACGTTATGTAAATGTGGATGAAGAGGCCGTATTATCCTATGCAAATGAGGACATGTTCGCTCTTGTCTTGCTAATTAACCAAGGCAAAAGCCAAAAAGATATTGAAAAAACGGAAAAAGTCATCCAGAAGATGATTGATGTTACCTTAGAACATAACGGTTCTTACTATTTGCCATATTATGCTTATCCTACACAAAAACAAATGGACGAAGCATACCCACGCAACAAGGAGTTTTTTCAACTAAAGAAACAATTCGATCCAAATGAAGTATTTATGAATCTATTTTACAAGGAGTATAGCCAATGAATTTCCGTAAGTTTCTCATTGCCCAAAGTATCCTAATTGCAGCAAGCAGTGTTGTTTTTCCATTTTATTTATTATTAATAAAAAATGTTGGAGATAGTTACTCTCAATTTGGTTGGGCCTATGGATTATTTACCTTAACTGCAGCATTTGCCTATCCAATAATTGGCAGACTAGGGGATCGTTTCGGAGATAAGTCGATGCTTCTTGTTTATACGTTAGGAATGGCAGCCGTGATGCTAATTATTCCGCTTCTCATTCATGTATGGCAGGTTTATGTAATACAGATTGTCATGGGGATTCTTGGTGCGATTCAAAAAAATACCGAAAAAGCATTCTTAGCTCGCAATGAAAAAGATATCGATACTGCTGGTACAAGAATTGGGAATTATCATCTACACATATCGCTTTGGAGTGGAATAGGGATTATTCTAACCGGGTATTTCATTGATTTTCTAACGATTGCGAGCCTATTTTATTTAATTTCGTTTGTTTATGTTATTGCTTCACTAGTTATTATTAAGCGGTCATAATGAAGGCGCTCTATTTTTTTACATTAATCTACTTAATATAATAATAGTATGAAACTAACAACTACTTAGTATAGTAGGCGGCGGACGCTTCCTGTTAAACTTTTTTTATTCCCGTCCAAATGCTTATGACTTCATATTTTTCTTATCAAGGATTTCTTCTATTACGTCTTTATCGATGACAGAAGGAACGAGAATCCATCAATTAATCCAAAAAAGCTGTCTTAGATAATTGCCCTTTCATTTAGAGTACAAAATTAGTTGAGCTATGCGCTACTGTTCCTCAAGGCCCTAATCGGCAGAAGGACATAATGTTTTTTATATCATCTTAACTAATATTTGGTGAAATAATGTTAGGATTTGTAATAATGTGTGGTTTCAACTTCACATTAATGCTATAATGATTAAGCGATGAGCTGATTTGTGTAAGACGAGGAATGGTAATACCATGTGGATGTGAACACATGATTCTTCGCCACAAATTTACGTAGGAAACGTCTGTATTTATACAGGCGTTTTTTTAATGATAAGGAACAGTCACCCATATAAGTTCATGTACATGGGGCTGTCCCTTTATTTATACTGATACTTAATTTACATGTACCGCTTCCCATTCCTCAATAAATGCTTGCAGTAAACTGTTAACATCTTCCTCACTAGGAATATTACTTAAGATTTCCTCTTGATTATATGCTTTTCCACCTTTAACTACGAAGTCGATTTCCTGTGTATGTTTAATATTCTCTAATGGATTCTTGTTTAAGATGACTAGATCTGCCATTTTCCCTTCTTGGATAGTTCCAATATCATCTAGATTAATAGACTTAGCAGCATTCACTGTTGCTGCTTGTAGTGCCTCTATTTCAGTAAATCCAATTTCCACAAATATTTCTAGTTCCCGATGTAAAGCCATCCCTGGGTACGTATACAGTAAGGCTGGTGTATCAGTTCCAGCAACCACGGTTCCCCCCATATCATAGTAGGTTTTAGCAATAGCTTTCGTTAAGTTGTTTACAACAGCAGTACTTCGTTTTATTGCCTCTTCATGTTCTTCATGACTTTTCCAATATTCTACAGGATGCTTCCTATTTTCGATAGATTCTATCACTTTATTATTAGGTGACCAAATGTTTGGATAACTCATTGCTTGATCGAACAGAACCATGGTTGGACAGATTTTCACATCGTACTCTAACAATTTATCACACAGTTCTTTAACTTTTTCTTGATCTGGTTCTTCCCAATTTATATGACTCCACTCTGCTTGTTCCACTAGTGGATTCCACCCTTTATAAATCTCTTGTGCAAAGCCAGATGCATGTTCAAACCAAGTAACACCCGCTTTCGCTGCATCTAACGCTGTTAATTCCTTAGAATTTATTAAATCAATAGATACTTCTAAGCCAAATTTCTTCGCCTCATCAGCTGACGCTTCCATAACATCTCTTTTTATCCATCCATACAGTTTTATAAATTTCGCTCCCACTTCAACTTGTCTACGAACTTCTTTTCTTGCCTCTTCTGGATCGTCAGTTACAAAATTACCATAGCTGGTTGGCCCCCATTGACCAGGTGTTCCATCAATCATTCTATCTGATACGTATACTCTTGGTATTGGTGAATGATCTGGTTTTTGAATTAGGTTATTAAGTAAGAGGACATTACCTGCTGTGTTCCGTACGGTTGTTACTCCTGATGCTACAAAATGAGGCGCGAACCCCTCATTAATATGACAATGCATATCAATTAAGCCTGGAATAATATATTTCCCATTTGCATCGATTGCGTCTGGCCCCTCAGGCAACACTTCATCCTGATTTATTATTCTTTTAATCTTATTTCCTTCTATTTCAATTGCTCCTACAAAAGATATTCCGTTCTCCACATCGATAATCGTTCCATTTTTAATGAATAATTTTTCCATTTGCTTTACCTCCTATATTCGTTTAACTGTGTTCAATGTTCTGATTTTATTGTATATTGATTAAAGCAATCGTTTTTCAAAATTGTCATATAGTGGAATTTTGTTTTAGGGGGGGGAACCGAAATGGTGGTGGAATACGGAAAAACACTAAGAGTGATTCGGAAACAAAAAGGTATAACTTTAAAGAAATTAGCAGATGGAGTCTGTTCAGTTTCTTTTCTATCAAAGTTTGAACGTGGCGATTCTGATATAACTCTCGGTCTGATGACAGGAATTTTAGAAAAGCTAATGATGAACTTTGATGAGTTCTTATACATACATCACGATTTTCTGCCTGATAAACTGGAGCAATTTTTTAAAATATCAAGCACTGCCTATTTAAATAGAGACGCGAAACTACTGAAGCATTTAAAAAACGGACAATTAAAAAAGTGGAAACAATACGGCGTGGAAACCTACCATTTTAATGCACTATTGATTGAAGTATATGAAAGTATAGTAGATAAGGACTATATCAATGAAGGAGTCCAAGAAAAAGATATTCGCCTCCTTTCTGATTATTTGTTTCGAGTAGAGGTATGGGGATATTATGAATTAACGCTTTATAATGGAACGTTACTATTACTCCAGCCAGATATGGTCATTATGCTATCCAGAACTGCTTATGAGAAAAGTGCTCGTTTTAGAGACTATAATAAGGTAAATGATGCGATCACATCTGTGCTTTTTAATACGTTTATCTTTTTACTTGGACCTGTGAATCGATTTCACGAAGAGTTCTCCTATCAAAAGGAGATTAGTGAATTTATATCGTATCTTGAGACAATTACAATTCCTGAAAGCAATTTAACGGAAAGAGTAAATTTATTACAGCTCAAGGGTGCATATGACATCAGGACTGGTAACAAAGAAGAAGGTACTGCAAAAATAAAACAAGCTATCAAACTATTAAATGATTTGAATTCTACTAGGATGGCGAAAAATAATATCGAACAATACCTTCTGCAAATTATATAGTAACGATGAAATACCCAACTATTAAGTGTTAGGTGTTTCTTATATTTCTCGTTGCTTTTCGGGCGATTTCTAATCAAACTAATTAAAAAGATTAAAATAGCGGACCCAATCAGAGCTGGAATAATGGCGTAACCACCCATTTCAGGATCACAATTTCCTAGTAGTGCTGAAGCATCTATGCCCCAATATTACCAGCAATGATAATTCTAATGACCACCAAGTATATCTTCTCTGAATAGCGGGACCGACGAAACAAAAAAACCATTAAACATTTCTAATGTTTAATGGTTTTTTATTTGATACCGGTGGTCGGGGTCGAACCGACACTCCCGTGAAGGAACGGGATTTTGAGTCCCGCGCGTCTGCCAATTCCGCCACACCGGCATATATTGGAGGCGGTAACCGGATTTGAACCGGTGATAAAGGTTTTGCAGACCTCTGCCTTACCACTTGGCTATACCGCCCTGTTCGCTGGAGCGGAAGACGGGATTCGAACCCGCGACCCCCACCTTGGCAAGGTGGTGTTCTACCACTGAACTACTTCCGCAATTGGCTGGGCTACTAGGATTCGAACCTAGGGTACACGGGATCAAAACCCGATGCCTTACCGCTTGGCTATAGCCCAATATATACTATATTTTTTAAAATTATATTATGGGGCGACCGGTGGGGATCGAACCCACGAATGCCGGAGCCACAATCCGGTGCGTTAACCACTTCGCCACGACCGCCATAATAAAAATGGCAGGGGTAGTAGGAATCGAACCCACATCAAAGGTTTTGGAGACCTTCGTTTTACCATTAAACTATACCCCTACTAGATTATTCATATTCAATTGAAATGTTAATGGTGGAGGGGGGCAGATTCGAACTGCCGAACCCTGAGGGAGCGGATTTACAGTCCGCCGCGTTTAGCCACTTCGCTACCCCTCCATTATTTTAAAAAAACAAATGGTGGCTCGGGACGGAATCGAACCGCCGACACAAGGATTTTCAGTCCTTTGCTCTACCGACTGAGCTACCGAGCCATTAAGGTTATTACTATTAAATTAAGTGGCGGTCCGGACGGGACTCGAACCCGCGACCTCCTGCGTGACAGGCAGGCATTCTAACCAACTGAACTACCGGACCAACTTATGTTAATTAAATTAAATTGGTTGCGGGGGCAGGATTTGAACCTACGACCTTTGGGTTATGAGCCCAACGAGCTACCAGACTGCTCCACCCCGCGATATAAGAAAAAGTATTAAATTTAAATGGTGGAGGATGCAGGGCTCGAACCTGCGACCCCCTGCTTGTAAGGCAGGTGCTCTCCCAGCTGAGCTAATCCTCCATGTTGGTGACCCGTACGGGATTCGAACCCGTGTTACCGCCGTGAAAGGGCGGTGTCTTAACCGCTTGACCAACGGGCCATTAAAAGTAAAATTAAGTGGCGGAGAGCGAGGGATTCGAACCCTCGAGACCACTATCGCAGCCTACACGATTTCCAATCGTGCTCCTTCGACCACTCGGACAGCTCTCCATGGCTCCACAGGTAGGATTCGAACCTACGACCGATCGGTTAACAGCCGATTGCTCTACCACTGAGCTACTGTGGAATAAATGGAATTGCCTGGCGACGTCCTACTCTCACAGGGGCAAAGCCCCAACTACCATCGGCGCTGAGAAGCTTAACTTCTGTGTTCGGTATGGGAACAGGTGTGACCTTCTCGCTATCGCTACCAGACATGTAATTATAACACCAAGTGATCTCACATTT
>NZ_JBHUMI010000010.1:0-16529 GCF_042684965.1 Ornithinibacillus salinisoli | reverse complement strand
TTATCTTTATAAGCCTGGATTACCTCCAGTTTAAGTTCAATAGAACAAGCTCGATTAGACATAAAAATTCCCCCTAAGGTGAACAGATTTTTTTTTAATCTGTCTACCTTAAGGGGAGCATATCATTTTAATTGTAGAATTTCGAATCAAAGTTCGGATTTTTTCTTTGATTAAAACATTTTTATCCCAGCCTCTTGAATTAACTTATAAGAAACTCTTTTTGAATATAATTTAAACAATACGTCAATACATCGTCTTTCATAATAAAGCTATATAAATGATTTTCCTTTACATTTGAAGGAATCTCTTGCAATAATACGGGTCCATTAGTTTCAAAATACGTCTCTTGGTCATCGAGTGTTTTGATCGTAGCAAAATATACATTTTTTACAATATGTCTCCCTTTACCCGCTACATAATACTGTCCAATATACGTTAAATCGCTAACCGTACCACCCGTCTCCTCCTTCACTTCTCTGATTGCCGCTTCTTCAGCATTCTCTTCCACTTCAACATTCCCACCTGGAAACTCTAACCCTCGGGCTTTGTGTTCGGTTAATAGCCATTTGTTTTCATATTTGCATATAACCCAAACATGCTTTGGCGTTTGGGAAAATGGATGATCCTCAAAAGATAATTTAACCTCATTGTTATAAAAATCTTTAAAAATATACATTATTTCAGCTGCCTTTTATCAAAAATCATCACAGGAATACTAAGTCGGATAAGCAATGTCTGTAATTTTCCAATTGCTATTTATATTCGAGAAGGTAATTTCAATAGTATAGTCTCCAAAAAATACCGAATGATTTCCCTGGACAATTTTAACTTGTTTTTGGTCTGATTTTACTATATCATATTCATTTTTTTCCATAAACCAAGGAGGTGTTTCAGTTGGAACTAAATACAGATTATCAGCCTCTTCATAGTAGTAATAATCCACAAACTGTGCTGCTACATCTCGAGAAGATAACTTTTCAAATTCCTTTAATAGTTCCTCTTTGCTTCCAAAATGAACTACCTTATAATCTTCATCCGTTTCTTGAACTAACATATTCATGAAGGAATTCATTATATGATATATTTCGTCATGTGATAATTCAATCGGATACATAGTCACCTTATTCTGAATGTCTCCATATATAAATACATGGTTTTTACCCTCTAAATAATTACTAGCTGCCAGTAGTTTTCTATCGTGAAGATGATACAAGGAATACAGTAAAACTGAAACGACTAGTAAAATAATAGATTTACGTAGCATATAATAGGTTCCTCCTATTACAAGTCTTTATATTATTCCTAATAATGTATATCGATAAACAAAGAATAAAAAATGGAATAAGATATACAATATCCTATTCCACATTCTATTTACATATGCCTATCTGCTAGAATTCCAATGCTTTCTATATGAGATTTTGTATTTGCATCACCTAATTGATAAAGCATTTGAAAAGCCTCTGTTAATCCTGCGTCATATTCGTCATTTGATTCATCTTCATGGTAAGGTTTAATCGGTACATGCGACCGTAAAAAAGTGCCAAAAGCAGCAGCCTCCATGTGATCCATTTTCGAACGAAGTTCCTCTATTTCTTCTTCCGTTGCATACACCACGAATTCATCATTGTTATCGTACTTTATTTGGGATATCTCACGAGATTGCAAACTGATATAGTATTTTTTCTTTTCCATACCTCATACCTCCTATGCTTAATTTGGCACAAAATGAAAGAAGCATGTATAAAAAAACTCACCAATTAGAATTGATGAGTTTGGAATTGATTTTTTTATATTAATTTATTGTACGATTTGCAAAAAGACATCTGCCTTTACCATGTGGAATACACATCGGTGTACCAAACATTGGATCATACATGACATCACATTTCATGTCGAAAACCTCATGAACCAAATTACAATTAATAATTTCTTCCGGTTTTCCTTGAGCAAAAACTTTTTTGTCCCTTATAGCAACAATGTGATGGGCATAACGACTAGCAAGGTTTATATCATGTAACACCATTACGATTGTTCTTCCATCTTTTTCATTTAATTCAAACAATAAATCCAAGACATCGATTTGATGTGTCATATCTAAATAAGTCGTTGGTTCATCAAGAAGTATTAAATCCGTATCCTGAGCAAGGGTCATCGCAATCCAAGCACGTTGACGCTGTCCTCCAGATAAAGAATCGACGGAACGATCCTGCAAATTACTAATGTTAGTTACTTCTAACGCATGTGTAACCGCATCCTCATCTTCTTTTGACCATTGCTTTAAGAATCCTCTATATGGGTGTCTACCTTGTTTTACCAATTCTTTAACTGTTAATCCTTCAGGAGTTGTTGGGCTTTGTGGTAAGATTGCTAATTTTCTAGCAACGTCCTTTGTCGCCATTTTTGCTATATCTTCCCCATTTAATACAACATCTCCTTCTTTAGGCTTCATAAGTCGAGCTAAAGATCGAAGTAATGTTGATTTACCACACCCATTACCACCAATAAAAACCGTAATTTCCCCTTTAGGAATTTCCAAGTTCAAATCATCGATAATAATTGAGTCACCATATCCAAGTGTTAACTCTTTTGCCGTCAACGTTTGCATTGGAATCTCTCCCCTATTCCGTACTCAACCCCTATATACTAATATATATGGGCTATTTTCCTAAATCACTACTTCTAGTTTATTTCCTTTTTGTCATTTAGTCAATGATAATCATTTTCAATAAGAAAATTTTTTTCTTATTTTTTTACTCAGCTAGGGCGTTTAAAACTTCATCAATTGTTTGCTGTGAAGCAATTAATCCTTTGTTTGTCCAATTACTTGGATCTTCAATTCTATAAATATTACCATTTTCAGCCGCTCGTGTGCTTTGCCAAACAGCACTATTTTCCAACATTTCTATCCCTTGTTCACCTTCTGTTGCTAATAGAAATACATGGTCAGCATCTAATTCAGACAATTTCTCAATCGATAATGGATTCCATTGCAACTCAGAATCGCCTAGTTCCGATACAAGATTTGGCTGGTGTACACCTAAAACGTCGTAAAGAACTTCTGCACTATGACGATCATGCTCAAATAAAAAGAATTGCTCCCCTGCGACCCAAATTGCTGCCACAGTTTCATCTCCAATTGCCTCTTTTAATTGCTCACTAGCTTCAGCAACCTTAACATCATAATCGGCTAACACTTTCTTGGCCTCGTTTTCTTTTCCAAAAATCTTTCCAAACGTTGTTATCTGATTGCGCCAACTTTTCGTCGTTTGTTCATCCATTACATACGTAGAAGCAATTTTGCTATAATCTTCATATGTTCCTTCATAGCTATCTAAATTATTTTCTAAAATAATAAGATCTGGTTCATGATTTAATACCTGCTCTAATGGAAGATTCCATTCGATACCAGGTAGTTCACTTAAATCATTTTCCAAATAGTCTTGAATACTTGTACCGATAACCCATTTTGCAACAGGTGTTATATCAAGAGCGAGTAATGCATCTTCGTGATATGGCGCAATTACTCTATCTACGTCTGAAGGGATAGTAACCTCACCCATTTCAGAATCAAGTGTAACCTCTTCACTCTTGTCAGAATCATTTTCACTTTCATTTGATTCACCATCACTGCATGCAGTAACGATTATGAGTAAACCAACGAGCATCAAATAAAATGCTACGTTTTTTTTAAAATTTATATACATATGTAACCCTCCAATATGTTATAATGGCACACGGTAATGATAATCATTTTCAATTACAAAGTCAACTTATTTTACAAATTAGGAGAAAATTATGTTATACAAAATAAATCATTCAAAAGGCTTAAGGCTCCTTATAAATATTATTGCATTAATTGTACTAATTATTTCCATTGGATTATCAATATCTATTGGGGTAGCAAGAATTGAATTATCCACTGTATGGGATGCCATTTTTCATTTTGACCCGGAAATTACTAACCATCAGGTTATTCAAGAACTACGATTGCCCCGAGCACTATCCGCCACTTTAGTAGGAGCTTTTCTAGCTGTATCTGGCTCCGTTATGCAGGGAATGACACGTAACCCTTTAGCGTCACCTTCAATTATGGGCGTTACCGATGGAGCAGCGTTTGCACTAGTCATTACACTGGCATTTTTTCCTACAATCTCCTTTATTGGTTCAACGTTTGCTTCCTTTATTGGGGCAGGAATAGCTGTCATCATTGTATTTGCCATTGGATCGATGTCAACGGGAGGGTTAACTCCTGTAAAACTTGCATTAGCAGGAGTAGCAATTGGAACCATGTTAAGCTCCATATCATCGATGATTGCACTACATTTCCAATTGGAACAACAAATGGGATTTTGGTTAGCTGGTGGTCTTGCAGGTACAAGTTGGATTAGTATTCAAATTTTACTTGCTGCTGGGTGTGTTGGTTTAATTTTAGCTTTTACCATAGCCAAATCTATCACCGTCCTAAGTTTAGGTGAGGATGTAGCAACTAGTTTAGGACAAAAGAATATAATAATAAAACTATTAGGAATTCTTTCTGTACTTATTCTAACCGGAGCAGCAGTATCTATTGCTGGCGCAGTTGGATTTGTCGGACTTATTGTTCCACATATTACCCGGTTTATTGTTGGAACTGATTATCGCTGGATAATACCTTCATCAGCAATTTTCGGTGCATTACTACTCGTATTATCTGACCTTGTTTCAAGACTAATAAATGCACCTTTTGAAACACCTGTTGGAGCCATAACCTCCCTTATAGGCGTTCCTTTCTTCTTATATTTGGCACGAAGTAGTGGAGGTGGAAAACAGTGAATACATACGAAGAAAAGAAACATAAAAAATTCTCATTAATTATTTGTGTCCTAATTCTATTAATTATTATGATGTTTTTTATCAGCTTAAGCACAGGAGTTATCCAGATTTCTCCTATCGAGGTATTAAAAACGCTATTTAACCAAGGTACGGAGAGACAAGAATTAGTCCTATTCGATTTTCGATTACCTGGTATTGTATTAGCTTTACTAATTGGGTCAGGGTTAGCCGTATCCGGAGCTATTTTACAAGGAGTTACGCAAAACGAGCTTGCTGATCCCGGAATACTAGGTATTAACTCAGGAGCTGGATTAGCAGTTGTTTTGTATATTTTCTTTTTCCAGAATAGCTTAGATACAAGTAACTTATTGTCCACCTTAATCATGCCAATTTTTGCATTATGTGGTGCTCTTTTTGCAGCCTTGCTAATTTATACTCTCGCTTGGAAAAAAGGAGTAGATCCCATTCGGTTAATTCTTGTAGGGATAGGTGTAAATGCTGGGTTCGGTGCATTACTAATCATCTTTCAGTTGAAAATGGACCCTCAAGATTTTAGACAAGCAGCTGTTTGGTTATCTGGTGATATTTGGAGTGCAAACTGGAATTTTGTAATTGCACTATTACCTTGGATGATAATCCTTGTACCATTAGCAATGTATAAAGCACATTCTTTAAATATCTTAGGTTTTGGTGATGAGGTTGCCTCAGGACTCGGGACTAGTGTAGAAAAGGAACGAATAAAATTATTAATTATTGCGGTTGCATTAGCAGGAGCCTCGGTTGCTGCTGGAGGTGCGATTGCCTTTTTAGGACTAGTAGTGCCGCATATCGCTAGAAAGCTAATAGGACCTTTACATCATTATGTAATTCCGATTTCAGCCTTAATAGGGGCGTTGTTGTTAATGGTTGCTGATATGATCGGTAAAAATATATTAACACCTACACAAATTCCAGTAGGTATTGTCGTCGCTATTCTAAGTGTACCTTACTTTGTCTATTTATTAATGAAAACCAAGTAACATTTCAGGAGGAAATTTATAATGTCTACGCAACAAGATTTATATGATGTAACAATTATTGGTGGAGGTCCCATTGGACTATTCACTGCATTTTATAGTGGTATGCGAGAAATGAAAACAAAAATAATTGAATTTCTCCCTTTTTTAGGTGGAAAGGTGCCTTATTTCTACCCAGAAAAAATAATAAGAGATGTTGGAGGTATTCCTCATGTATCTGGTGAGGAATTTACAGAGAATTTAATTGAACAAGCAAAAACCTTCGACCCTACTATTATTCTAGAACAGCAAATTACCGGAATGGAAAGACTCGATGATGGAACATTCCTTTTAACTAGTAGTAATGGAGATAAACATTATACGAAAACAGTTATATTAGCTACAGGATATGGTACCTTGCAATCAGTAAAACTAGACCTACCTGATGCAGTTGTTTTTGAAGAAAACAATCTTCATTATTACATAAGAAAGTTGCAAAGCTATGCCGGAAAACAAGTAGTAATTTCTGGGGGAGGAAATTCAGCAATAGATTGGGCCAATGAGCTGGAGCCAATCGCTGACAAGGTTACATTAGTATACCGTAAATCATCCTTCACAGGTATTGAAAGTAACATTACGAAAATGATGAACTCTTCTGTTGAAGTGCTTAATCCATATGAGATCACGGAATTAAACGGAGGAAATGGGCAATTATCTAGTATAGTCATTAAACATGTTGAAGATGGTACAGTGAAAGAGATCAAAACGGATAGTTTAATCGTAAATCACGGATTTAACATTGATTTAGGCCAGATTACGGATTGGGGTATGCAAATGAATGGCGGATCCATCCAAGTCGATCATACAATGGTTACATCTGTTCCAGGAATTTTTGCTGTTGGTGATATTGCCAATTATCCTGGAAAATTAAATTTGATCGCTGGAGGATTTAATGAAGGTCCTATTGCAGTTAATCATGCTAAGCTTCATATTTCACCTAAAACAGAGCTAAAATCGATCTATTCAACGAATTATGAGCCGTTACTAGATAAATAATAAAGAATTACATTAACAGGTTCGTTAGAATGAATGAAAAATAAATAACATAACTTTTGAGAAGCCATCAACAAGTTGGCTTCTCTTTTTTTATTATCATGATTATTCATCCTTATGAAGTTCTTAAATGCCCGTAAGATATGGTATTTAGGACTGTCTTTCTCATTGAATTTTCCCGTTGGATACTGTATCAAAGAATGAATAACAATAAGCATAAGGATTATCAGTCCTTATGCCTATTTGTAATCAATTCAAAGTGTATGCGGAAGGAATTCCGAATGATAATAACGATTTTTTCTTCCAAATATGAGCCGTTATAATTAACTGTCACTCCTTCTATTAATTGTGGATAATAGCTTGTTTCTAACTAACTTATTGGATGCATTTCTTGGCAATGCATCCACAAAATATACTTCTTTTGGAATTTTATATTTTGCTAAACGTTTTTCTGCAAATTGATATATTTCTTCTTTCGTTAGTTCATTATTTGAAACAATAAAAGCAATAGGGACCTGACCCCATGTCCCATCCTGCTTACCTACAATTCCAATTTCTTTAATTCCATTCATAGCTGATAATACGCTTTCTATTTCTGAGGGATAAATATTTTCTCCACCTGAAATAATTAGATCCTTTCTTCGATCCACTACATATAAGAAGCCATCATCATCTAAATAGCCTAAATCGCCAGTTAAGAGCCATTCGTCTTGAAAGGATTTTTTAGTAGCATCTTGATTATGAAAATAACCTTTAGTCACCATCGGTCCTTTTACTGCAATTTCTCCAATATTATCTTGGTCTGGATGTATAATCCTAAGTTGTGCTGGAACTAATGGCTTTCCTGATGACCCAATTTTTTCTAAGGCATCATGAGGACTTAATGTCGCTATTTGAGAAGAGGTTTCTGTCATACCATAAGACTGAAATATTGGGATATGCTTTTCCTTTGCTGTTTCTAATAATGATTTTGGTGCTGGTCCTCCCCCAAGTAGCATGCATCGAAACTCCTTCGGGTAGACTTTATCACCAAGTTTTTCTATTAGTCTTTGTACCATGACTGTAACGACAGATATCATTGTTACACCACGATGCATAATTGCCTGATGAACCTTTTCGTCATCAAATTTTTCAAACAACAACACAGGCATTCCATAGATAGCACTCTTTATATAAATGGATAACCCTCCAACATGAAACATAGGTAATACTGCCAACCACTTGTCATCTTTCAGTAACCCCAGATTCAACGCGGAACCTATGGCACTCCACCAATGGTTTCCGTATGTATGTTGAACACCTTTTGGAAATCCAGTTGTACCGGACGTGTATATGATAGTAAATGTATCATCAAGGTGTAGTTCACTAACTAACTCAACATTAGCCTCTTTCATATTTTCCACATCGGTGAACGATTTTTTCTTATGAGCATGTAACGGTTCCGCCTTCGATAATTGCTCGTCAGATGTAAGTAAGACTGAAACCTTTGCATCTTCAAGTTGATAATTTAACTCTTCCGATGTAAGGCGAGTATTTAATAAAACAGCTACTGCACCAATATAACTTAATGCATGGATTGCAATAATCATTTTTACATCATTAGTAGATAAAATACCGACATGACTACCTTTTCGTATTTCCATAGCAGCTAATTTCTTAGCAAATAATTTACTTTTATGTTGTAGCTCAAGGAACGTGAGCTTTGTTCCATCCTCTAATTCGATAGCTGGATGGTCCGGAGCTAGATTTGCTTGTTTCGAAAGCCAATGCGGAATAGTTTCGGTCATGAAAATGCCCTCCTTTCTAAACTAATTGAAAAACCTTTGCAATTAAGCAAAGGTTTCTCATCAAAAGCATACTCAATCAAGGGAAACGTGGGAATTGATCAAAGTCCGGCTTTCTTTTTTCTTTGAATGCATCTCTTCCTTCTTTAGCTTCGTCTGTTGTGTAATATAGAAGTGTAGCATCCCCACCCATTTGTTGAAGTCCAGCCAATCCATCTGTATCTGCATTAAAGGAGGCTTTCAAGAAACGTAGTGCAGTAGGTGATTTTTCTAAAATTTCTTCACACCATTGAATCGTTTCCTCTTCTAATTTTTCTAGTGGAACAACCGTGTTTACTAATCCCATTTCATATGCTTCATCTGCACTATACTGACGACATAAGAACCAAATTTCACGAGCGCGTTTATGACCTACCATACGAGCTAGTAATCCGGCACCATACCCCGCATCAAAACTTCCTACTTTCGGTCCAGTTTGTCCAAAAATAGCATTATCCGCTGCAATGGTTAAATCGCAGACAACGTGTAAAACATGTCCCCCACCAATTGCATATCCTGATACCATTGCAATAACTGGTTTCGGTATTGTACGAATTAAACGCTGAAGATCAAGTACGTTTAACCGAGGAACTTGGTCACTACCTACATAACCACCATGTCCTCTCACAGATTGGTCTCCTCCAGAGCAGAACGCTTTTTCACCAGCACCAGCTAACACGATTACGCCAATGGATGAATCATCGCGAGCGTCTGCAAATGCGTCAATCATTTCATTAACAGTTAGTGGAGTAAAAGCATTACGTTTTTCCGGACGGTTAATGGTCACCTTAGCAATACCATTATATTTTTCATAAATAATTTCTTCATAGTTTCTGACCTTTTCCCATGCTACAGTCATTAAAATCCTCCTTAATGTAAATTGATATGTATAAAAAAACATCAATTAGAGTTTTGAAAAATAAACTCTGTTACTATTTTACCAAAAATCTCAGCTTGTTCCACATGAATTGCATGCCCAGCATTTTTAACAACGGTTAAATTACTTTTCTGTAAGTGTTTTTCCATCCTTTGATTAATTAGTTGAAACTTTTCATCTAATTCACCAACTACTAATAAGACAGGCTTTCGAAAGGATTTAAGTTCTTCCCACCAGCTCGGTTGGCTACCTGTACCCATATACCTCAAGGAAGATGCTAACCCATCTTTTTCCTGTGATACACGTTCGTTGCGAATAGATTGCTGAATGGTGGCGGACAGTTTCTTTTGAGAGCTGAATAATGGGATATTTTCCCAGTAACTCACAAAATTGGTTACTCCTTCTTGTTCAATTCGTTGGGCTAATTCCACATCTTTTTCCCGTCTTTTTTCCCTTTCCGTACGTACTGCTAACCCTGGTGAAGCACTTTCTAAAATGAGTGATTTGATAAAGTCTGGGTACATCATCGAGAACGAAAGCGCAGTTCTTCCTCCCATCGAGTATCCAACCAAATGGAATGTTTCAAGATGTAAATGATGAAAGAGTTTGTTTAGGTCCTGACAACAAGCAATCATCGTTTTTGGTGTCGGCGTATTAGTCCTACCGTGGCCAGGTAAATCAATTGCGATAATTTGGAGTGACGATTTCCATTTCGTTATGAAATTTGACCATGTTTGTGTACTCCCTGTAAACCCATGTAAGAGAACAATCGGCTCCCCTGATCCATATACTTCGTACCAGTAGGTCGCATCTCCTGTTGTAAATTTCATTGAATCACCGACTTGTGAATATCATCTGAAATATTATTCCAAAGATTACGATGCCAAGTAACATTTTCTTCCCGATCCGTTTTAACTTCTACGACAGATAAACCAGTCTCGTGATAGCTTTTTTGTAAAGCATTTTCCAATTCTGTTTCATCTGAAGGTGAATGATAGGAGCCACCATACATACGAACTGCTTGCTCGAATTCTAGATTTACTGGTGTACCAAATAATGCTTCAAAATGTTTCTGCTCAGATGCCTGAGGTAAGAATGAAAATATACCTCCACCATTATTGTTAATCAATAAGATAGTTACATTCAACTGGTAATGTTTAGCTGCTAGCAGCCCATTCATATCATGATAAAAAGATAAATCCCCTAAAACTAACGTAACAGGGGTTCCTGATGCCGCAGCTCCCAGAGCGCTTGATACCATCCCGTCAATTCCATTTGCTCCACGATTCGCCAAAACATAAATATCCTTCGAAGAGGATAAGAAAAATGTATCGACATCTCGAATTGCCATACTATTACCGACGTATAGACTGCTACGGTCAGGTATAGCTTGTAATAATGTCCGGACTGCCGAACCTTCTGTCAGTGTCTTGTCTGAAATTCCTTCGAGATGTTGTCTCGTAATACTATTCATTTTCTTCCACTTTTCAAGCCACTTTGTATTGAAATGTATTTCTAATCCTGCTTCTAATAGTTGTGAACAGAGTGTAACAGGGTCTGAATAAATAAAATCCGTGCGATTTCCTACCGGCTCACGATACCCAGAATGTTTTTCTACAATAAAATGCTGTGCATCCATATGTTCTTGAGCATAAAAAAGATATGCTTTTGATACCGGCATTGCTCCGAAACGAATAATAAAATCTGCTTTCAATTCTTTACGGTAACTTTCATTTCGTAAAAAAGCATCATAGCCTTCTATAATATTATCTTTTTCATGATCTCCAGATCTAATTTGTGATAATGGATCTACTAATACTGGTAAGCCCCAAACTGATGCTAACTTTGCGATTGCCTGTCCCAAATTGCTATCGATTTGTGGACCACATACAATTAATCCACGGTCCATGGATTTAATTTTGAAAAGGATCGTTTCAATAATTTGGTCTGGCAGTCTTTTCATCCCTTCATGGACAGGAGCGTATGAATCATCCCGATTCTCTCCCCATACATTATCCAATGAAAAATCAGGAATCAAAGGTTCACGGAATGGAAAGTTCAAATGAACTGGACCCGAGTTACCTTCTAAAGCAGTATGTATTGCACGTGATGCATTACTTCTTGCATACATCAACATGCTAGGTGTAGCCTCAGGTAAAGGCATTTCTTGAAACCATTTGACATAGTTACCATATAACTTTATTTGATCAATAGCTTGTGGTGCGCCAACATCCCTTAATTCATGAGGACGATCAGCTGTTAGCACAATTAATGGTACTCTACTTTGATGTGCTTCGATGATAGCTGGAAAATAATTTGCAGTTGCTGTCCCCGAAGAACAAAGTAAAGCAACTGGCCGATTGGTTTGCTTGGCCAAACCCAATCCAAAAAAGGACGCTGATCGTTCGTCTAAGATTATCCATTCCTTTATTTCAGGATGCTCAGCCAATGTCATTGCCAGTGGTGTCGATCTGGATCCAGGTGATATTACTACATCCGTTAAACCCGATTCAGCCAATTCATCTACAAAGTTTGCAACAAATCTCGTTAATTGTTCTTTATATTCCATTATACTCCTCCTAATACAGACAACATCGGTAAGAACTTTATGTTCGTTTCGGCATATTCTGCCTCTGGATCGGAGTCACGTACAATTCCACACCCTGCAAATAATGAAGCTTTATCACCTCGAATAAGTCCTGAACGAATTGCTACGGCAAACTCGCCATTTGCATTACTATCTAACCATCCCACCGGAGCACCGTACCATCCACGATCCATATGTTCATAATGACGAATGAATGCTAATGATTTTTCCCGAGGTGTCCCTCCAAGAGCTGGTGTCGGATGTAATTTTTCTATCACATTAAAAATACTATAGCCCTCTCTAAGTGTTGCTCTTACAGGTGTATACAAATGTTGTAAATTAGAAAGTGATAAAATGTCAGGATCCTTCGGAATAACAATATTTTCACAATAGTTCTCCATTGCCTGTTTTATCATCTGGACTACAAAATCATGCTCTTCACGATTCTTTTGATCATGAAGCAATGTGTATTTAAATTTCTCATCTTCTTCAAGTGATTTTCCCCTTGGTGCAGTTCCTGCCAAACAGGTTGAAAGTAATTGGTTTCCTTCAATTTTCACTAGACGTTCTGGCGTGGCACCGATAAAACAATCCTTTTCCTGTTCAAAAGCAAAAACATAACTATTTGGCTGTGTTTCCACTAACTCACGTAAAACGGCAGTAATAGATGCTTCCTTTGAAAGATGAAGACGAATTTCTCGAGCAAGGACAATTTTTTCAGTTTCATGTTTGTTTATTTCATCTGTTGCCTTTTTAACTGTTTTTTTCCATGATTCAGGCTGAATCTCCTCTTGTGAAATAACGTGGACATTTTCAGGAAAGCTTTCAACAGGTGATAGCAATTGCTGTTCCTTTGCATTGAGTTGAGTCAATAATTGTTTAGCATGATCATTACGATTTACTCGAGTAATAGTCGTTAAATAATAATTACCTTCAATCTTGGCAAGCGTAAATTCAGGAATAGTAAATTGACTTGCTTTGTAATTGCTCCAAAGCTCTGTTTTTTCCTTTTTCGGATCAAAAGCCATCCCACCTAAGGCAATAACCCCTGTTCCAGGAACGTTATAAGGATTATGAATAATTGCTTCTTCTAATACTGTCTGCCATCTATTTTCTGTATAATTCATATCTGATTGTTCTGTTGCTATTTCTAATGTAGAACCAACTCCGATGATGCAAAAGTCATCAATAGAACTTCTCCAATATGTGCGATTCCCTAATTTTTCTGCTGCTTCAAAAAAATATAACGGATTTATTTCATTAATTTTTTTTGTATAACTGACAAGCTTTGTTTCATCAGTTTGTATATTATGAATAGCCTTTTCTAGCATAGACTCTAATATATCTTCTTTAACCTTAAGCATCTATGATAAACCTCCATGTAAAAATAGAAACTTCATTCCTATTTTATTCTCTTTTCTATTGTTTCTCAAGAAATGGAACTATATTTAAGACCGTTCAATTGAATCCCATCTATATATTACCACATTATACAATTGACACCTTATATCAATTTCCATAAACTTAATATGATATAGTATTCTCAGGGGGAAAGCATAAATGAACACGACTAATAAAGACCACATAAAGCAAGCCCTAAATGAAAAAGGTGGGGTACAAGTATGGTGGCGACTTTTACGTCCACATACATTAACAGCTTCATTTGTACCTGTTTTTGTTGGAACAATGGTAGCAGTTAATGATGAATCGTTTAACGTATGGTTATTTTTAGCAATGTTATTTGCTTCCATGCTAATTCAATCTGCTACAAATATGTTTAATGAGTATTATGACTATGTACGTGGTCTTGATACAGAAGAGTCAGTTGGTATAGGTGGTACCATCGTTCGTGACGGTATCAAGCCAAAAACTGTTTTACATTTAGCGCTATCATTTTATTTTATATCTTTTTTGCTTGGATTGTATATATGCAGTGAATCAAGTTGGTGGATTGCATTAATTGGACTTGTTTGTATGGCACTTGGATACTTATACACAGGTGGGCCACTACCAATTGCCTATACTCCACTAGGTGAACTGTTTGCAGGATTTTTTATGGGAACCGTTATTATTGGAATAAGTTATTTTATCCAAACAGGAACGATGACACCGGAAGTTTTTTGGATCTCCATTCCTATTGCTATCTTCATTGGTTGTATCATGCTCGCTAATAACATTCGCGATCTCGATGGAGACAAAGAAAACGGTAGAAAAACGATCGCTATCCTTATCGGTAGACCAAATGCAATTCGCTTCTTAGCGCTTCTATTTATAACAGCAATTGGTTTAACAGCTTACTATATTGTATTAGGAATCCTACCATTCTGGTCATTAATTACATTTATCGCATTACCATTAGTCATTAAAGTAATCAAAAACTTTTGGGGTAAAACACAACCACTTGAAATGATGCCAGCAATGGTTGCTACAGGTAAAACAAATACTATTTATGGTTTTCTACTAGGTATATCATTATTAATTGAAAAATTACTATAGATAACAAGGGGGAGTATGGATGGATTTAAGTAATACGTTAATGGAATCATTGGGAATAGAAGTTGTATCTTTGGATAAAAATCTAATCGTCATGTCTATGCCTGTCGATAAACGCACCCATCAGCCTGTTGGCTTTTTACACGGAGGTGCAAATGTAGCTTTAGCTGAATCCGCAGCAAGCATCGGTGCGTGCTTACACGTAGATTTGGAAGCATACAATGTATTCGGTCTTGAAATTAATGCTAATCATATTAAAAGTAAGCGCGAAGGAATCGTTACTGCAAAAGCAACTCCTTTCCATGTAGGAAAAACAACTATGGTATGGGAAATCAAGATTGTCGATGAAAATGAAGAACTTATTTGTATTTCACGTTGTACCATTGGTGTTGTACCAAAAAAGAAAAGTACGTCATAATTGCGGATACCGTTACTTGTCATTGCAGTCTGATCACGACAAATACATTACAGAGGATTTTTACAAAAAGCATCACAAAAATTGTGGTGCTTTTTGTATTTACATACGATATTTATATTGAATAAAAGGAACATTCGTTCTATAATGAGTGATTATATGGGGGTGTTGTTTTTGAGACCGAATCTAACCAAAAATATTAGCGTACAGAAATTTAAAGAATTCTATTGGTTAAAGTAAGAATTACAGTCATTCTGTAAAGAAAATGGAATAAGTCCTTCTGGTGCAAAATTAGATATATCCGACAGAATTGAGATATTTCTTCGGACAGGAGAGATAAAAAATCCTGTTAGAAAATCAAGGGGAAGCAAGAAAGCAAAACTACAACTCGATATAAGTCTCGATACGGTCATTACAGAAAATCACCGTTGCAGTCAAAATGTAAGAGCTTTTTTTAAGACAGTTATACCTAATTTTCATTTTTCTACCTACATCCAAAACTATTTTAAAAATAACATTGGAAAAACGTATCGTGATGTTGTAGATGCTTGGTATGAAGAAGAAGAACGAAAGAAAGACCCGGCTTATAAGAAAAAAATAGCTCCTCAATTTGAATACAACCAATTTATTCGTGATTTTTACGCTGATCCCATTAACCAAGGTAAAAGTCGAAAAGAAGCGATTGAAGCCTGGAACAACATAAAAAAAGTCCCAGGAAATAATAAATATAGGTCTAATAATAATTAGTGTTTTAGGCATAGAGACTATCATTAGTTCAACTCGTTTAGCAAATCCTTTTTTTGCATTTCCAGTCAAAGTCATGTTGTACTGCTTCAGTTTTATGAAGGACTTTTCTCATGGAAATTCGCCTGATAATGTCCTTCAAAAGCTTATAAAATTGACTACAAATAGCTAATCTACTTGTAGCAAATACACAATCTATTATTTAGGTTTACATAGCCTTTGAATAGAACAAAGNCACGTCCTGTGCGTCGTAGCGACGTACGAACTGCGCCAGCGTAACGCTGGTGGTTCAATGTTGCCACGCAAAGTGGTGGTTTTAATTGAACATTCCCCGTAGGAGATAAAGGAAACATGCCCCTTCATAGGGGTATGCCGACGTTGGGCGCAAAGCCCGATTTTAGTCGGCCTTCCTTTAATCTTACAGTTTAAGGATGTTCGACTATGTCGAACTGTTATCGTACGGAGGTGAGGGAAGTTGCGCTAGTCGCTGGGCGCTGGTCGATGAAAACGCCACGTCCTGTGGCGTCATCGACACTAGGACGTCCTGTCCGTCGGAGCTGGACGTGGCTGTTCCTGCCAAGAAATATCCACAGGTATTATATTTTATAATTTCCTGGTGTTTGAAATAATATATTCAAACACAAAAAGTCCCATTGACTATGCTACGATTGAAGTACTTAACCAAGTTTAACTCAATCTACCACCCACCAAGGAGGCCATAGTCAAT